>JANZZA010000091.1 GCA_026419655.1 Armatimonadota bacterium
CTGTAGTACGTAAGCAATGACCCAAGCCGCCACGTGTCCGTCAAGCGATAGCTCATGGACAGCAAGGCCACATCCCGGTCCTGGGTTATCGAATGAGACGCGCTAAGATAAGAGCTCCATCGGCCGCTCAAGGCCGACAAGTACAGATTGAGCTCCTGCTCCCAGCCAGGCTCGGAGAAGTCCCCGCTGTAGTGGGCAGCGGAATAGACAAGGCGGACAGGGTTGGGACGGCCCAAACGCCCTACAAGAGCCAGCTCGCCCCGTAACGTGTTGTACTGCTTATCGTCGGAGTAGTAGGCATAAACGTTTTCTAGGCGTGGCTCGACAGTCCACGATCCGCCCAGGCCCAGGGAGGAAAAATCTAGAGCTCCGTAGATCTCATGCCCAAACACAGTCCCACTTTCGCCATTCTGTCCCAGTCCAGCGCCGCGACGAAAACTCAAGGCTGTGCCAAGGCTGTAGTAGGCGCGTCCGCCGCGGCCGAGGGGGCGCGGATACGCCAGCCACTCCGCAGTGGCCCCGTAGGAGCCGTCATAATCAGCCGGCTTGTCGTAGCTGGCCGAGAGACTGAACATGTAGCTTGGGCGCGGTGTGTAGATGGAAGTGCTGACAAAGAGGCTCCGGTGGTCGGGGCTGCTAAAATCGGTGAAGACCTCCGACGAGCCAAACATGCTGCGCGAGTCGCGCCATGAAAAACCCCACTGCGACGTGGGCAACCCGGTAAGGGTCAAGGCGCCCCGAGTGCCCGAAACCGTGGCATACTCCTCGTGCAGGGCGAGACTCCAGCCACTCCGGGCAGAAACACTCGACGCGCTTGTGCCCCGCTGCAGCCGGACGGCACCCGTCCACGTGTCCGTGACCTGGAAGAAGAAGGGAAGGTCAAAAGCAACCTCGCCGCTGGTCCCTACGTTGAGCATGGTGGAGTTACTGACGCCCGTGAAGCCCGGCAGGGCAATAACCCAGTACGGCGGCAGGCTCAAAACCTTTCCGGCCCCGGCGTATAAACTGGCCCCGCGAAGCACAATCTTCTCGCCGGGGAAGAACCGAATGCTCGCCGCCACAAACCACATGTCACCCTGCACCTCGGGGATGGTGAAGGTTCCCGGCGGTATCGGCTCCTCGGACTCGATTGGTGAAAGCGTGTCGGCGGCCAGGCGCTGACGGATCACAGCCTCCTCCACCATGCGCTGGACAAGGATTTCCGTGGAGTTCAGGTCGGCGTAAACGCCTTCTGCCTCGACCGAGGCTTTTCCGCGCCGAACAATGCATCCGACCGCCCGAAGCGTCAGCGTGTTGACGTCCAGAGACGCGACATCGCCCACTTCAAAAACCAGGTCACCGTAAGTTATACGACTACGGCCACGGGTCTCGATGACATTGGCCTCTACACAGAAACCCACCCACTTGCCCGATACAACAAGAGACCTTGGCCGCTTGGCAGCGCGGACAGCCTCCGCGCCGGGCTCAAGAAAAGTCACCCGGAGGCTGGTACGGCTGCCTTCGACCAGAGCGTAGACAGTGGCCACGCCCACAGTCTCGCCCCTGAGGTAGACGATAGCCACGCCTCCGCGAGTGGTGGCGGTGACCGAAGCTCGCCGGTCAGACTCGCCGATCCCGAGCAGGCCCAGGTCCGTGTTGAACACAACCTGCGTACCATCAGGCGCAGGGGTGCCGTCGAACCGCCGCACTTCCGCCTGAATGCGGCACTTGGTCTTTCCATCGGCGGGGATGGCCATGGGGTTAGCCCGCAGCTCTATCCGATACTGCGCAAGCCACGTATCCTGGGAGAAGGCGGGCCTTGTGCCAGAAAACACAGCAGCAAGAGCTCCCCAGGCCACCCAAAAAACACAACGGGCCGCCCTCCGAAAAACCCGGCAGGCGGCCCTCCTATTCCCTAACCCGCCCACGATACTCCTATCCTCCGCTGCTAAAGGTCACCCCTCCAGTGTATATCCAGTCGCCCGATTGAGGCTGGCGGTCCGAATATCTTGCCCGCAGGCGATAGTAGTAGACCTTGGTGGGGTCTAGATTGAGGTGGACGTACTCAGTGGCAGTCGGGGGAAGCATACCGCCCGCAATAGCGGAGTAAGGGCCAGATGGGCCCGCGCCGCCGCGCAATCCCACCGCAAATTGCAGGTCGTAGCCAAGCAGGTTGGTGGTTACCACAGGAGGCGCCCACGTGACGCGGATAGCGTTCTGGCCAGCCGGCTGTACATCCGCCACAAGATTGCGCGGCTTGTAATCAGCCGGGGTAGGAGAAGGAGGAGGCTCTCCGTCGGTGCCAGAGCTTGCGGCTGCGGCCAGGCCAACAACGACGGCCGCTAGGATGAACCACCGCCAGGCCTTGTCCTTCTTTGGTGCTGGGCGCACTCCTATTTTCTCTGCCGGCACGCCTCCCGCCAGTTGTGCCGCCCGAAAGGCTGCGTCCCTGAGGGCCTCCCGCACTAGAACACCTTCTGGCCCCTGAAAGCGAGCCCTCGGCTGCGACCGCCCCACAACCCCAAGGGCCCGAAACACCTGAGGATCGGTCTTGGCCTCCTGCGTCTGGGGATCGAAGTTGGCCTGGACGTCGTAAATCTGGCCCGAGAGAACAACCTCAACCTGGGCCGGCTCGGGAGTCAGCTTGTAGGACTGCACGGTCGCGAGCAGGACCATGTTTACGCCCATGGCATTGCCTATAGCGATGGCCACCCTCGGGTCTGTGACCCGCTGCTCCACATCCACGGTCCGGACGCGGCCTTCGGCCACCGCTCGCCGCACCAGTGGCGACGAGCGCGAGAAGTCCAGGCAGGTCACCCCCGCAAGCTCGTCAAGAGCGGCCTGCAAGGCAGTAGTGGCCCAGCGGCTCGTGTCGGCAGGAGCGTCCGCAGCGTCAACGTTGACAGGGAACAATAACACCGTTATCTCACGGCCAGGCATGGTCGGAACGAGTTGACCCTGTGCCCAACTCGTGCTGTTGCCACCTGCCAGAGCAGCAAACGCGAGCGCTATCAGCGCCGCCCAAACCGTGGCCCGCCCGTATCTCTTCGTTGGTGTCATCGCCTATTCTTCCTCCCTGAACGTCAATGACAAAACCCTGGCCGCCCGGGCCTACCGGGTCACCTGTACAGTCCTTACCACCTGATACGCCTGACCAGTATCGGCCGACCGCGCACTTATCTGAATGATATACCGGCCCGCAGGCACCGGCGCGCCGCTGTCGCTCAAGCCGTTCCATACCACCTGGTTGGGGCCAGCGTCCTGTAGACGGTCCGCCAGGAGAACCCGCACCGTCCGGCCAGCGATGTTGCGCACTGTGACCGTGACGTTGGCCGGGCAAGCAAGCGTATAAGCGATAGCAGCTCCACCCTTGCCCGCGGACGTCGCTTGAGCCGCAGTCACCATCGGCCCGACGCTGGAGCGCTCTTGCACAATAACTTGGAACTGTCGAGGCTCTCCAAAGGGAGAGCTGGTGAAACTGTACGACGCCGTGGTCCTCATATGCCGGCGCGCGCCGGTCTCCAGGTCCACAAGAGTGGGTACCAGGTTTTGCGGCAGCGAAGACAAGTCCGGCCACGTGATAGTCACCGGCGCGGACACCTGATTGGTCCTCACCACTAACATCCATTCCTGCCGCCCCGCGGACTGGGACCTGATGTCGGCCAGGCACGCAGTGGCTTCTGGTCCAACAACGGACGCCTGCACCCGTGCGTGCTGCGCTGCCACTGGCTCTGGCGGGCAGGGCCGGTCGTATTTGTCCCAGCCGTCGCGAGCATCGGGCGCCGCGCCCACCCGTACAGCCTCACTGGCTGCCTCCGCCGTCTGGGCCAGCAACGTCAGTCGCCAGCCCGGCTCCGGCTCCTCCCCCGTCGCCGGGGCAGTCCTGACACTGGCCGTCCACTGGTAGGCAGGCGGCGGTATCAGCAGCACCAGGTCACGATACGCAAGCAGCCAGTAGCCCATGTACGGGTCAGCCGCAACCTTTTGCGGGTTCGGCTCCCACTTGTACCGGTGCTCATACGGGTCCCACCAGTAGAGTGCCGGCAACAACATCCCGCGGTCAATGGCCTCTTGCATCGAGTAGCGGTTGCCAGAAAAATCCATTACCTCAATGTCCCAGAGGTCTATCGTGTACTGGAAGGGATTACCGATCTGGTTCCAGCCGGCGCGCACCACCAGGTTAAAAGCGGACGTGCTTGACACGTCCGACCGGTCATCAGGCAGCACGATTGGAACAGTGTTGAGGTTGAGCACCCAATAGCCGTTGCCTGGCTCGATGACCGACGCGAAGGGGGCGGGGTAAAACTTGTAGCGCAGATTGGGATTCGGCTCCGTCGGATCGTAGCGCACGATGGTCGCCGGCCCGCCGGGGTGCAAATCGCCCAGGGACGCCAGCACATGAGCCGCGCTCTTGTTGCCGAAGACGAAGGGGAAGGAAACCATCTCAAAGGCCGGATACGTAGACGGCAAGGGGTTAAGCACTGGCAACACAGGTATCTCGATGGTGGAGTTGAGCACCCTGCCTTCGGGGCCAGTGAACTTGAAAGTAGCCCTGCCGGGACGGGTAGCCGTGGCGGTGACGTCCCATTGAGCCGAGGCCAGGCCGTCATGGGGTATTATCCCCAGATTAACTTGAGGCGCTCCCGTAGCCAACTCGAAACCATACGGCAACCTCACCCGCGCCGTAGCATTTAGCAGGGGCGATGGCCCGAAGTTGTCTATGTAGACGTACACCGGGAAGGGCGTGCGTCCCTGAAGGTCAACAATGTCGTATCCGCCCAGCTCATTGGCCTGAGCCTTGAGACGGAGCGGTACATAGGCCATCATCGCGAACGGCGAGTCGTAACTCGGTGTCGAGCTTCCCACACCGTACCACGTGACAAATCGCCTCGACTGCCCAGGCGCCAGAGAAGCAGCGTTCCACCGCACTGCGTAGCCGATGTCCATCCCAAGCAGAGGGGCATTAGGGTTGGGTGTGAATTGCCACTGGCCCAGGCCCATGTTACGTAGCTGCCCAAATTCAATCCTGTCTGGCGTACCAGCAGCAAACGTAGCCGTCCCTCTGTTCCAAACTTCCTTGGTGGAGTCCGTGCCAACAAAGCCCCGTATGGCCAGCAACGGGTTCTTCGGGTCGTAGCTAACCCACGTGCAATTCTCCTCGGTGAGGGGTGTAACTGCCTTTTCGATTACCGTCTCGCTGGTTATGACGGTCCCGTCGGGCAGGAAAATCGGCTGGCCGTCGTTCGGTCCGGTCGCCTTATCAAAGCCGGCATCAATAACCACTCTCAGCCCGAATGTGTGGCTCACGCGGCCCCGGTTCTCGAGAATGATTGCCACCTGCAGCGCGTCGCCCACAAGAGTGTACTCAGTACGGATTACGAGCCAGCCAATGGGATTGTCGTTGTCGTCCAGCTCGATGGGTATGCGCGCGATCCCCACAGCATCCCGCGGGCCAGCACTGATCGTCTGAGACCAGAACCTCTGGAGGTCGTTAAGATCGTCAGAGGGACCCTGGTCAATGGCCATCTGGAAGGGGTCTATGAACTGCGCGTTGTCGGGGTCATCCGGGTCCACCGCTACCAGAAAACCGGAAGTCCACGCTGTCTGCCATTGAGAGCTGAAGGGGGAATAGGG
>JANZZA010000120.1 GCA_026419655.1 Armatimonadota bacterium
TATAAGAGGCAGCCCCTGAGGCCGCCGGCCGTCAATGCACGGGCCGTCGGCCAGGCTCTCGCCACGGATTTTAGCGTGTAGTTGCAGCAGTCCCCAGATGACGCTCTCCGGCCGGGGTGGACAGCCGGGCACGTATATGTCCACCGGGATGATGCGGTCTACACCCTTCACTACGCTGTAAGCGTCGCGGTAGAACCGTCCGCCGGAGATTGCGCAGTTGCCCAGCGCCACCACGTATCTGGGCTCGGGCATCTGATGATACAGCCGCTCCAGGGCTGGCGCCATCTTGACAGTTACCGTACCGGCGACCAACATGGCGTCAGCCTGCCGTGGCGTGGCCCGCATTATCATACCGAAGCGGTCGAGGTCGTACCGCGAGGCCGCGGCTGCCATGAGGCCCTCGATGGCGCAGCATGCAAGCCCAAATTGCATCGGCCAAAGCGAGCAAGCCCGACCGATGTTCAGCACTTCGTCGGCCAGCCTTATGAAAAGCACGGCCAGGGAGTTGTCGGCATAGCGGCGGGCGATTTTGCGCACTGGCTCGCCGATGAGCCTTTTCAGTCTCTGCTCGTCTATGCGCTCCGTGGCCCGGCCCGCCAGAGAATCCAGCCACCGCCGCAGCTCTTCCTCGTTAAGCCTCTCGACGAGCCTGCGGCGCTTTATGCCCATTCCAGGTCACCCTTGCGCCAGGCGTAGACCAGGCCGACCAGAAGGATTGCGATAAAGATAACCATTTCTATGAGCGCCAAGGGGCCGAGAGCGGATGCTTTCACCAGGTCCTTATATGCGACGGCCCAGGGGAACAGGAAGATGGCCTCGACTTCGAAGACCACGAAAATGAGAGCGATGACGTAGTAGCGCACAAAGACCTGGCCCCAGGCAGGTCCGATGGGGTCCATGCCGCACTCATAGGTTAGCTGCTTCTCGTCATAAGGGTCAGCCGGCCGCAGGAGCCAGGCAAACACCAAGGCTCCGGCCGCCATTATGAGGCCGAAAGCGAGATAGGTCACCACCGGGCCGTAGACGACGATTTGTGAGGGCGCCATAATATGTGAACATAATCACAAAGTCTCGCCGCCCGCTCACCAGCCGTTTCAGTATAGACATGCTGGGCTCGCCCTGTCAAACCCCCTCTCTTTTGCGCGGGCTTCTGGCTCACTCGTCTGCCGCGCGGGAGCAGCGGCATAAAGGCACGATGCTGCCGGCTCGCTCCCTCTATTCTGCGCGAGTTTCTCGCTCACTTATCTGAGACCGTCGCAAAAATTGCTTTCCCGGCACCCGGGTGCAGTCGCAGGTGAAAGATCGTGCGCACAGCGTTGGATACTATTCTCGCTCCGAATAAGCCAACACCAGCTCTTGCAACAGTCCCTATCTTGACCCTCCGCGCACTGTGGCAGTTCAGCACAGGTGGGCTACGCCTCGAAGGCCCCGGGGCCCACTCATGTTGGCACAGACCTGTACGGGTGCCGGTCGAGCATCATCCTGACGCACGAAAACGGCGCGAAAAACTCTGGATGCCAAGTCTGTGAGAGAACCCATTACAGAGGGCTGCCGCCAGATAAAGGCGGCAATGGAACATTTCCGAGGTACTCGAGGAGGGGGAAGGGAATCGCTGGGCAGTTGTCGCAGAAGCCGTTATAGGCCTATCTGTGGTGTTGAAGGGGTACATAGCTGTGCGCCTGGCCCTTTGCCTGGCTCGCTTGCCAGGGCCGCTGAGACGGCTTCTGCAACGGCCAGGCAAGGGAACAGTTTCTCAGACACTTATCCATGGTGCCGGGAAGTTGTGATGTGCCTGTTGGAAGAGATGGCGCAGGCCTATCGGAGTTAGAGAGAGTACAGTGCTGCGTGCTTGGTTTTTACTCGAGTTCACCTGTTGCGGTCGCTCAGGCGGCTTTTGCAGAAGTTACGGGAGAGAAACGTTTCGGCGGCGCTTGGCGCGGGGTAAGAGAATCGTGAGGGCATGGGACCATTCGTGCCGGGTCGTTTTATTGACGAGAGGCTGGGGTGGTGGTAGAGTTGCACTCTGGTCTCGGTGAGGGTGCTGTCGGCGCGTCTACCCATACGGCAGGCCGAGGCATGGTGCCATGGCCTCGCCAGGGGTGCTATTAGAAGCCTGTGGCGTATTTTCCTGAACCGGTAAGAAGGTTATTTGAAGAGTTGGAGCGCCTGCCGGGCATTGGGCCTAAGTCAGCCCAGCGGTTGGCGCTTTATCTGCTGCAGGCGCCAGAAGAGGATGTGGACCGGCTGGCAGAAGCTCTTGTGGGTGCCAAGCGACTGGTTCGGCGGTGCTCGGCGTGTTTCAACTGGGCCACTGCCGAGTTGTGCGAAATCTGCGCTGACCCATACCGTGACAAGACAGTCATTTGCGTCGTGGAGCAGCCGATTGACGTAGCTGCGGTCGAGCGGTCAGGAGAATATCGCGGCCTGTATCACGTTCTTGAGGGCGCGCTAAATCCTGTGCTGGGCGTGGGGCCAGAGAATTTGAGGCTGGCAGAACTACTGCAGCGAGTGCGCGACCTGCAACCGGCGGAAGTAATCCTTGCGACGAGCCCCACAGTTGAAGGAGACGCTACCGCGGAGTATATTCGTGGAGAACTGGAGAGGGGCGGAGGCGTGAAGGTGACTCGAATAGCCTTGGGGCTGCCCGTCGGGGCAGACCTTGACTACGCTGACCAGGTGACGTTAGCGCGCGCTTTGCGCGGCCGGCGGCCAATGGAATAGCTACCAGGGCCTGCTCCCTAGAGGTTGTCAGTTTCTCAGCTCGATAGCTGACAAGATGCAAGGGGAGTACGTGTGCCTCTCGGGGAGTGCCGTCGGCTGGGCCCCAGCGCGTACAAGGAGGATATGACATGGCGCAATTGTTAGAGGTAAGGTGGCATGGCAGGGGTGGCCAGGGGGCAAAGACGGCAGGATACATCCTTGCTGTTGCTGCCGCCGAGCAAGGCAAGCAAGTGCAGGCGTTTCCGGAGTATGGCGCAGAGCGTCGGGGTGCTCCCCTGCGCTCCTACGTGCGCATCTCGGACCGACCGATCCGGTTGCGTTGCTCGGTGCGGCGACCGGAAATTGTTATTGTCCTCGACCCTTCCCTCGTGGAGAGCGAGAATGTGGCGGACGGCATTGTTCCTGGTGGGCTGATACTGGTGAACACCAGCGAAAGTCCATCACGGGTGCGGGCAAAAATCGGCCAGCCCGACGTAAAAATTGCCACCGTTGACGCCAATGCAATCTCCATGGAAACCATCGGCCGACCGATACCCAACACTCCAATGCTGGGCGCCCTGGCCAGGCTCCGCCCCGACGTTGTGACGCTGGAGGCTGCCGAAGCTGCCGTCAAGGCCACGTTGGGCGAGAAGTTATCCGCAGATATCATTGAGCGAAACGTCCAAGCCGTAGGCCGGGCATATCAGGAGGTACAGGTAGAATGAGTGACGAGCCGCGCGTATATCCGCCAGACACAGGCTGGAAGGATTTGGCCCCCGGCGGCATTGTCCCCCAGGCAGGTAACGCTGAATGTTATTCTGTGGCCGGGTGGCGCCTGGTCCATCCGGTGCGCGACAACGAGGCTTGTATTGACTGTCTTTTCTGCTGGCTTTATTGCCCCGATAGCGCCATCTTACAGGAAGGTGGGTCCGTCAAGGGCAAGCCCATTGACATGGTGCACTGCAAGGGCTGTGGGGTTTGCGCTGCCGTGTGCCCAAAGGAATGCATTAAGATGGTGCCGGAGAGCGAGGCCGCGGAGCAGGGGCAGACCGGCTAAGGAGGATGCATCGTGGGAAAGCTCATTCCTATGGAAGGCAATCAGGCCGTGGCTGAAGCCATGCGACAAATAAACCCGGACGTGGTAGCGGCCTATCCCATCACGCCCTCCACGGAAGCCGTGCAAATCTTCGCGCGATTCGTGGCGGACGGGCTTGTGGACACCAATTACGTGGCCGTGGAGAGCGAGCACTCAGCGATGTCGGCGTGCATAGCCGCCAGTCTTGCAGGGGCGCGGGTCATGAACGTTACTGCGGCTCAGGGGCTGGCGCTCATGTGGGAAATGCTTTACATCGCAGCGTCTATGCGCACGCCCGTGGTCTTGTCTGTGGCTAACCGCGCACTGTCCGGCAATATCAACATACACTGCGACCATTCAGACGCGATGGGCGCTCGCGATGCCGGCTGGATACAGCTCTGGGGCGAGAACGTCCAGGAAGCTTACGACAATCTCATCCAGGCAGTGGTCATAGGAGAGCGGCGCGACGTTCGCCTGCCAGTGATGAACAACTACGACGGCTTCCTGGTGAGCCATAGCTACGAGTTAATGGAGCTGGAGGAGGACGCCGCGGTCAGGGAATTTGTCGGCGAGCCAGTCTACGTCCGGCCCATGCTGGACGTGAGCAATCCCTATACGGTGGGTGCGCTGGACCTCTGGGACTTCTACCACGAGCACAAGCGTGGACAATGGGAAGCTTACGGGCCTGCCAAGCAGGCGGTGGTCGAGGTTGGGCAGGCCTTTGGGGAGCGCTTTGGGCGCTACTATGGGCTGCTTGACCCGTATTACCTCGATGACGCCGACTTGGTGATAGTTGCCCTCGGCTCGACGGCAGGAACCATCAAGGATGTCGTGGAGCAGCGACGGGAGCGAGGTGAGAAGGCTGGCCTTCTCAAGATCAGGTGTTTTCGTCCTTTCCCGCTGGAAGAAGTCGCCGATGCCCTCTCCAGCGCCAAAGCAGTCGCTGTGATGGACCGGGCGGCTGGGTTTGGGTCTGGCTGGGGGACTGTGTACCCCGAGATTTTGACGGCCCTCTATCACAAGGGCTTAGTGTTGCCGACGGTTGATTACATCTATGGCCTGGGCGGTCGCATGATTCTGCCCGAGGAAATCCATCAGGTCTACGACGAGCTGGCCCAGGTTGCAGCAGCAGGAGGCACCGCAGAACCCCTGCGCTGGCTGGGCGTGCGCGTATGAAGCGAAAACAGGAGGTGACTGTTGCAAAACCTTCTTTTCGCAGGCGAGTCGCTCCCACCCAGTATCAGTTGCTGGCATAAATCTGTGCGGTCTCCGGGCTGGGAGCTACGTCGAGGTGAGTTTTGCAACAGTCTCAGGAGGAGAAATCCCGATGCCTAAGAGTATAAAGCAACTTACCGAAGCTCCACAGCGTATTACCGGCGGACACCGCCTTTGCCCCGGTTGTGCTGAGCCGACGATTGTGCGCCAGGTGCTGATGGCCGCTGGCGACCGGCCCATCATCGCTGCCAATGCGACCGGGTGCCTCGAAGTGTCGAGCAGTGTGTTCCCTTACACGGCGTGGAAGATACCCTGGATTCACCTTGCCTTCGAGAATGCTGCTGCTGTCATCGCGGGCGTCGAGGCGGCATACCAGCAGTGGCGGCGCAAGGGCCTGATAGCGCCTGATGTGCGCTACGGCCTTGTGGCTTTCGCCGGGGACGGGGGCACCTATGACATTGGGCTTCAGGCCCTCTCCGGCATGGCCGAGCGCTGGCACGACTGTGTCTTTGTGTGCCTGAATAACGAAGCCTACATGAACACGGGTGTGCAGCGGTCTTCGGCTACTCCCTACGGGGCAAATACCACCACCAGCCCTGCGGGGCGCGTCATCCCGGGCAAGCCAGTGCACCGCAAAGACCTCACAATGATAATGGCTGCTCACGACATTCCCTACGTGGCCCAGGTGGCACCGGCCTTACCGCCTCTGTGGCGCCACCTGATAAACGCTGCAGAAAAGGCCTTCGAGTACGAAGGGCCAGCTTTTCTCAACGTGCTTTCGCCCTGCCCGCTTGGGTGGATCCATGACTCTTCCCGCACGCCGGAAATAGCAAAACTTGCCGTGGACACGTGTTTCTGGCCCATCTATGAGGTTGACCACGGCGCCTGGAAGCTGCTGTACAAGCCCAAAGAGAAGCTGCCAATCGAGGCGTATCTGGAAACTCAGGGGCGCTTCAGACACCTGATGCGTGGGGACCAGGGCGCGCAGGTGCGGAAGGAAATGCAGGCCTGGGTGGACTACAAGTGGGAGCAGGTCTTGAAGCTCTGCGGCGAGGCGTAGTACAGCCTGTCCTTGTTCAACGGAAAGCGCACCCCGACTCTCCATGGCTTTAGCGCCGTTTTCAACCGCCAGCGGCCTTTTGCTGCTGGCGGTTTTTTCTGAGCGCGTTTGCCCTGATTGCGAGGCCAGACGCATCAGAGATAACGCCAAAAAGCTTGCAGGGGACGCGTGGGAAGGACTACGTTATCCACGGTGTTTTCTCCCAGCAGCCTATCGCACACAGTGGCGGCTTTGGCGCCAGAGGACAGAAGTCGGCGCCCGAGGGCAGAGGTCGGCGTTAAGATAACTGGCTGCTGCGTCACCTCTAGAGTGCTGCGACGCGCGGCGTTTTGAGTGTACACTACAGATGCCCGTCGCGAGGTTGGTGGTGAATATGAACCTGGTTGCCGTTGTGGCACTTGTCAACGGTGTGCAGATCAATATGCCCGCGCCAGCGCTTCTGCTGGAGGGCCGGGCCTGGGTGCCCCTGCGGGCTGTGGTGCAGCGGCTTGGCTATCGGGTCGAGGTTGGCGGTGGACAGGTTGTAGTCGAAGGTCGCGGAGTGCGACTGATGCCACCTGAAACCCGCAAGATTGGTGCCGTCACGTATGTGCCTGCACGATGGCTCGAAAAGCTGGGCGCGAAGGTTGCCTACAATCCAGCTAAGAGGACGGTGAGTTTGAGCGCTGCTCTCTCGGGCGGGCAGGCTTCTGGTGGCGCGGCCGAGGGGGAAAAGCCTTTGCTCGCGCGGATCATTGAGGACCCTGCTGCGTGGGCCGATCAGGCCGTGACGGTTCGGGGGGAGTGTCTGGGGTGGCGGGCGCGGCCTTTGTTCCCGGCGCTCGCCTTCGGGCCGCCACGTACCCGCTCCGACTGGGTTCTCCGCGGCGACGGTGGTGCCCTTTACTGCACCGGGCGCCTGCCGGCTGATATGACCAGCAAAATCGGCCAGAGGCTGGACGTGCAGGGGACCGTGCGGCTTGCCGGGCGTGGGTGGCCTTATCTGGAAGTCGTGGCTATGAGTCGCGTTTCAGGGCACGAGGGTTTGTGCTGCTGTCTCACGACGGGGGCGGCCACGTACGGCCTGACTGACAACATTGCTTTACGATTGCTTGTCCGGAACGACGGCGATGAGCCAGTGGAGCTTAAGTTCCCATCAGGGAAAACCTACGACTTTTTCTTGCGCGACGTGGCCCGGCGCCTGATCTGGCGGTGGAGCGACGGGCGGGTTTTCACCATGGCCATCGTCGAGAGGACTCTATCGCCGGGCGAGAGCTATGAGGTAAGAGAAGCTCTGGACCTGTCGTCTTTGGCCGACCTGCGCAAAGGAATTTATTACCTGAGTGCGGAGCTTCCGGGTATTACGCAAAGCTACGACGAGCCTGTCGAGGTGAATGGGCGACAGTGACAGAGCCGGAGGCCGGGCAGGACGCCGGGCTTGGATATAGCCAAGAAGAGGGGCCAGCGCTCAGGCGCGAGCCGAGCGCCCAGGATACAGCTCACATGCCCCCGGTAGTGGCAGCCGACGCGTCCTGGTGGGTTGTGCTCGTGGCGGCGCTGGTGAGTTTTGCTTTTCTTGTCGGTGTGATGCTGGGTGCCAGCAGGCAGCCAGCCACCGCTGGTCGCCAGCCCGCCGTCGAGGCAACGGCAGAGTCGGCGTCTCAGCAGGAAACCCGACAGGCTGCGCAGTCCGCCGGGGCTATTGCTCCTCGTGCGGAGCCTGACGGTTATTACATGGGCGCATCAACCTCGCCAGAGCGTCCAGCTCAGTCGCCTCTCGCTGTACCAGCGACGGCCACGAAGGTCTACTACCATTATTCTCTGCCCGGCTGGCCAGCGGACGCTCAGATTGACTTTTCCTGGACGGTTAAGGGCAAACCTTTGCCCTCGGACGGAGTGTCCTGGATACCGCACCAGAATGTTCCCTGGGCGCAAGGATATTTTGAGCTATCCCCGCCCGGAGGAGCCGCTACCTTCGCTCCGGGCATCTACGAAGTTGAGTTGTCTGGGCCTGACGACTTGCGGGAAGTGGGTTCCTTCGCCGTGTTGCAGGGGCTGGAAGCGATGATGGCTCAGGAGGCACCGCCTGGGGGACTGCTGGTCGGGCGACCAGTAATCGCTGTTGAAGTGGACGGCCAAGGGCGGCCAGTAAAATCGGCGGACCAGATACCACCTTCGGTGAGCAAACTATATGCCTGTTTTACTTACGACGGAGCCTTGCCTGACACGAAGCTGATTGTGCGCTGGTTCTATGGTGAGGTGGAAGTCGAGGCAGCTAGAAGCGAGCTACGCCTGCCGGCGGCCGCCGGACAAGCTTACGCCATCCTACAGGTTGCCAAGGGACCGCTGCCGCTGGGCACGTGGAAAGTGGCGGTATATTTGGGCGGCGTCGAGAAGCCCAGGGCAGAAGCGAGCTTTGTTGTGACTGAGAAGGCCGCTATACCAGAGGGGGGCGGCGCCAGCGGGGCCAGCAAGCAGCCCGCACGCTCACCCGCATCGGGCAAGCCTGCTCCGGGGCCTTCACAGCGTCCTCCAGCACGGTGACGCTTGGATGGCGTGCCCGCCGAAAAATCTTTGGTCGGGGAGTGTATTGCGTACGGGCGCGGTGGCATCAGGAGGCCCTTCGACAGGCCGCCACGACCTAGTCGTGGCTGCTGTACTTTGTCTTGCGTCCTGGGTACTCCTTGCGCTGACGGCCGCCGACATCGGGATAACCTACGACGAGCCTATATACATGTCCCGCGCCCATCTTGCCTGGGACTGGCTCACGTTGCTGGTTTCCGACCCCCGCGCTGCCCTTTCGCCCCAAGCGATAGATTTTTTCTGGCATGGCAAAGACCAGCATCCGGGCCTGGTGAAGTTGACCGCTGCAATAACCAGCCGCGTCTCTGTACATCTCCTTCCTGCCTGGGCGGTGCCCCTGACGTACCTGCGCACAGGGACAATGTTCTGGGTGGGCTTGGCGCTCGGGGGCATGTATGTTGTACTACGGGCGGCCGGGCTGGGCAGGGCTGTGGCGATTTTCGCGCCAGCAGCTCTGTTTTTCATGCCGCACGTTTTCGGGGCGGCTCACCTGCTTGCCCTTGACGCGCCGGCCATGGCCACATGCTTCCTAGCGGTGGCTGCGGGATGGTGGGCCACGGAGCGTTCCGGCCGCGGTGAACTGATGCTGGCTGGCCTGGCTTTTGGCATTGCCCTGGCCACAAAGCTCAATGGATTCTTCGTCCCGCTAGTCGTACTGCCTTACGCCTTTGCTCTCCGCTGGAAAAGGGCTGTTTTACTTTCGGCCAGTTACGTTCTGCTCGGCCCGGTCGTCTTTTGGCTTACGTGGCCGTGGCTATGGCATAAGACCTTCGAGCGACTGACCAGCTATCTTGCTTTCCACTGGCACCACTGGGAGATAGGTGTGCTGTACTTTGGTAAGGTTTATACGCTGGCTCCATGGCACTATCCGCTGGTTATGACGGCCATCACGACACCGCCGGTGACGTTGCTTCTGGCAGTGGGGGGCTTTGGGGGAAGCGTTCTGGCGTTTCGTCGGCTCACAGGAGCGTGGGGGAAGAGCTGCAACGTTGGCGTGGGGATTCCGGGATGTGGCTCTTGCGCGCCGCTGCGCGGCACCTCCGCCGACCGGCTATGGGTGCTGGCTGCATGGGCCCTGGTCGTCAACCTCGTACCCAATATGTTGCCTTCAACGCCCAAATACGGCGGCGTGCGTTTGTTCTTGCCGGCCATGGCCTGGCTGGCGGTACTGGCGGGATTTGCCCTGCGGTTTTTACTTGACCGGGCACACAGGCATCTGCGGCCGCCGGCGCGCCAGAGCTGGGTCGTCTCTGCCGTGCTGCTGGCGGCCGCCCTGCTTCCTTCTGTTTCTTACGTGGCTCATTTCTATCCTTATGAGCTTTCGGCGTACAACGCTTTTATAGGCGGCTTGCCGGGGGCCGCCAGGAAGGGCTTTGAACCTACATACTGGGGCGAGACTTATCTGCAAGCGGCCCGGTGGCTTAGTCAGCACGCTCCGACGGGCGCCGTAGTCTGGATAGAGCCGCCCGGCGTTGAGAGTGTCGTGCGCATGTATAAGTACCTCGGTGAGCTGCGGCCTGACCTTCGTACCTGCGCCGGCCCCGCCGCCTTCGCCACCGCAGACTACGCGGTGAGCCAGAATAAGCCGACCGAGTTTACGGACACTGTCAAGAAGCTCGTGGCGGAGAGCACGCCTGTGTGGACTGAAAGCATAGACGGTGTGCCGCTGGTGTACGTCTGGAAGTTGCGCTAGATTGCATGTCCGATGCAAAGCCGTGCTTACGGACAGCCTCCGAGAAGGGAGCCTCAAGGCCGCCGGTATGCTCTGCAGGCGGTTTTGATTTTCCCCCGTCTCAAGCAAGGAAGAGCAGCGAAGTTCCGTGCGTGCGATGGGGTGCGTGTGCTGGGCCAGGAGCTACAGGGCCGGAGAGTCCATGGCAAGTTCACGTATACCTTGAGGCCGTAGCTCTCCGCGAAGGGACTTGAGGTAGACCGCAGAAGCTGCTACGTCGAAATCATGGCAGCGACAGGAGCAAACCGCCGCCAGAGGTCTGTCACGCCGCGAGCCATCCTGCTTGGCCTGCTCCTCATTCCAATAAATGCCTACTGGGTGATTGTGGCCGAGCTACGGTGGTATATGATACTCACTCTAAACCCTCTCTTTGTGACCCCGGTGATTATTTTGCTTCTGCTGGTGGTGGCGAATGAATTCTTGCGCCGGCTCAGGCCAGATAGCGTCCTTTCCTTAGGCGAGTTGCTTGTCATCTACGTTATGCTGGCCATCTCCTGCACGGTCGCCACCCACGACTTTGCCATAAATCTGGTCGCGATGGTCGCCTGGCCCGCATGGTACGCCACGCCAGAAAATAAATGGGAAGAGATACTGTTTCCTTACCTGCCGCGATGGGCCGCGGTCTGGGACAAGGAATCCTTGCGGGGCTTTATGGAGGGCGGCGCGAGTCTGTATCAGCGAGACACGATTACTCCCTGGCTGGTGCCAATGGCGGTCTGGATTGGGTTCATGCTGGTGCTATTCTGGACCATGCTGTGCCTGAACGCCCTTGTCCGCCGGGCATGGATTGAGGACACAAAGCTCAGTTTTCCGGTGGTGCGGCTACCGCTGGCTCTGGTTGGCCTGGAGACGCCGGGGTTTTTCCGCCACTCGCTGATGTGGCTGGGCATGGCTTTTCCGGTCATCAACGGCACGCTGAGCGGACTGGCTATGATTTATCCTGCCCTGCCTTACATCCACACCCGCGCGCGCTGGCCAGCCTTTCCCAACCCGCCCTGGAACATGCTTGGCCTGCCGTATTCCTTCTATCCTTTTGCCATCGGGCTGGGTTATTTCGTGCCGCTAGATGTACTGTTCTCCTGCTGGTTCTTTTACCTGTTCATAAAGGCGCAGATTGCCGTCGGCTGGTACCTGGGCCTCACGCGGCTAGCGGGGTTTCCCTATCAGACGGAACAGGGCATGGGTGCTTGGGCTACTTACGGGCTGCTGCTAATTTACATCACCCGCCAGCGCTGGGGGGCGGTGCTCGCTTCGCTCAGGCGCCCAGGCTCCATCGGTGATGAGGAAGAGCTACTTCCGTTGCGCCTGGCCTTCTGGGGGGCGCTATCTGGGATGGCCGCCCTTGTGCTTTTCTGGAAGCTGGTGGGTATGACCGTTCTGCCCGCGGCGCTTGCGGTGGCCCTGTATTTTCTTTTGGCCCTTTGCATCACGCGGGTCCGCGCTGAAGCCGGCAGCCAGCATACCGTTTGGGACTTGGAGCCGATGAATGTATTCGGCCTGGTGGGCAGCCGTGCCCTCAGCAAGGGCAACATCATCGGTGCTGGGCTGAGCCACTGGTTCTGGCGCCTCAACCGTAGCCATGCTATGCCCACCCAGCTAGAGGGCCTCAAGCTCGGCCATGAGGTCGGCATTGCGCCCCGCGCCTGGCTCTGGCCGCTGCTGCTTGCAACGGTGGCGTCCTCTCTGGCTGGCCCGTGGGCGTGTCTGCAGGTTGGTTACAACGAGGGCGCGGCCACGAAATGCATAGGCTTTGCGCGATGGGCTGGCTATGAAAGCTACGGATGGATGCAACACATGCTGACGGTAGGGCGGCCTGTAGAGTGGCCGCGCATCATGGCTGTGGCTGCTAGCTCAGGCCTCATACTTATCCTGTGGGCGCTTCAGTGCCGGTACACCTGGATCTGGCTTCATCCCCTGGGCTACTGTGCCGGCAACAATCTCATCTGGGTCTGGTGTTCATTTCTCGTTGCGTGGATCTTAAAATACGCTATCGTCCGCTACGGGGGCCAGAAAGCCTATCGTCGCATGATACCTTTCTTTCTTGGCCTGGTGCTCGGCGATTACATCACCGGCGCGGCCTGGGCTGTAGTCAGCCAGGTCTACAAGTTTCCCGGATACCAGATATTTCATTGAGCTCGTTTGGAGAGAAAAGTGAGTATGACTAAGACAAGGTTTCTCGCCCTGTGGTCGCTTGCAGTTTTGCTAGCGTGCTCCTCGAATGCCGCCGTAACCAGAGTGGCCATTTTTCGCGAGCCGGGGTTTCCCTTCTTCATATCCAATCCGGAAATGGGCCCGGAGTTTGCTCACTACTGCCTGCAGGAGGCTGGCATTGAAGCGGACATGCTTAGCGCTGACGAGCTTGCGGACCCAGCGGTCTTCAACGCGCAGCGCTACCGGGTGCTGGTCCACGTCTATGGCAACACCTTTCCGCTGCCGGCGTATGACAATTTGCGGGCTTTCCGGCAGGCGGGGGGCAGTGTGCTGGCGCTTGGCGGCGTGCCATTTTGCCATCCATGCGTTCGCGAAGATGGTGCCTGGAAGGACAGAATGGGCCAGTACGGCTGGGAATTTGTCTCCCACGAAAAGCTTGGCACGGGGCTGTGGGGGGACGCGCCGGATGTGGACGAGCTGGCGCACGCCCCGGATGACCCGCTTGGGCTCCGGTGGCTGCCTGTAGCTTTTGCCCCACCGGGGAGTACGCAGTTCTTGCGCTCACGCGTTGGCATGGAAGCATCCCGCGCGATTGGCTACGAATATGACCTCGGGCTGCCCGCCGAGGATGAAGTTATTCCTGTCGTACTGGCGATAAAGGATGGCCACGCGGTCGGGGCGCCAATCTGCATCATCCACCACAACTGCCAGCAGTTCAAAGGCGCCGTGGACATCTGGGCGGGCACCACCCTGGGGTTCGTGCTAACGCGCCAGCAGCAGGAGCAGATCCTGGTGGCCTCATGTGCCTATCTTTTGCAGGAAGTCGGGGCCATGACGGCTGAGCGACGAGCGGAAGTACTGGCCGCCGCTCGCAAGCGATTTGTTTCGCCTGCTGTCCCGACCGGCCCACCGCGCGGGTCCTTTGTTTTTCGCGCTTCTCGGCCGGCAAAGCGCCTTCAGGTGCTGGACATAATCGGCCTGGAGCCTGCAGAGCAATTCCTTGCCTTGTCGCTGCAGGGCCTGGTCAACCGCCAGCAGCCCCGGCTGTACGTTGTCGGCGATTTCAAGGATGCTAAGTGGCTTAACCTGCTCGCCCAGGCGGGGCATGAGGCGGCGGAGTTGAAGAGTCTCACCGCAGCCATAAACGCCTACCGCGGCGAAATTGCAGGAGCAATTGTCACGGACCCGGCCAATCCACATACCGTCAATATTGCCACCATGCTCGCGGGCGTGGAGCGAGCAGTTATTGCTACGCCGGAGCTGGCCCGCAGGCACGGTCTTAGGATAGTGGCTGACCTGCGAGGCCGGTGGCGCAACGGTCTGGAAGCGTATGAGTGGGCTTTAGAGGAGCTTTGGCCAAGGCTGCGCCCGCAGGCCCTGGCCTGCATGGAACCAACCTGGGTCGCCCCGCGCGATTATCTCATTCAGTTTCCTACCTTCGTCTTCTGGCTTGACTGCGCGGTGAGCCAGCCGCTGTCGGCCCACCAGGGGCTTTTCTTCGAGCGGCTTCTGGCGCGTTTCCCGCCGCACACACCCATTTACGGCTGGTGGCAGCACGGCGACGACGGGGGAATAGGGGAGTACCGGGGCGTCTATGTTAGCTCTCAGTACGGCCAGGTCACCGTATGCACGGTTGGCGCTTACAACCTGAGCGTGCACTGCGGAATGCCCGTCCCGAAAGCTCTCAGCCAGAGAAGACCCGCGCCTGGCAGCCTGGAGGCGAAAGTTTATCTTACCTTCCTCATCTCCGACGGTGACAACTTCGGTGCAAACATGTATTCCGTGGTTGCCGGGCGCTGGGAACAAAAAATGCGCGGCCGCGTACCGGTGGGCTGGCCCTTCTGCCCAACTCAGCTAGAGCTCACGCCAGTCATTGTGGAACACTGGTATCGCACCGCGACAGAAATGGATGAATTCTTGTGCATGGACGGGCTGGGCTACGTTTATCCCGATGTATACGGGGCAGCCCTGCCGGTTCCCCAGGCCCTGGACGAATTTTTCCGCGAAAGCGGAGAGTACATGCGCCGCCTGGACCATCGCTCGTTGTGGTATCTTGCGGGGTCCTTTAGAGCTGCCCGGATGGCACACCTTTTGGACCTGGACGGATTGTTTGGCGAGTACGGTGCGCCCCCCAGTCAGCGTCAGGAGCTAATCGGAAATACCGCGGCCTTCTGGGCCGACGTGAACCCATGGGAGAAGCCCTATGACGAGGTTGGCGATTATATCCGGCGCATCAAGGCCCGCGCGCCAAGAGAGCGGCCTGCTTTCATGATGGTTGGCGTCAACGGTTTTCACATCGGGCCTGACGAGATTGCTGCCATCCTGCGAGAGCTTGGGCCCGAGTACGTGGCTGTGCGCCCGGATGAGTTTTGTGAGCTTTTCCGCCGCTGGAAAACAACTGGCCTGGACGCCCAGCCTGAGCCTCGGCCGCTGCTGGATTTGATGCCGCCCGCTGCAGGCGCCACTATGGAGAACGGCAGGCTGGTTATCCGCGAACACGACGACGAGCCGGACATCGCGGGCTGGTACACCGACCCACAGGGAACACCGTGGGTGCGCAAGCGCTTGCAGGTGCAGCTTCCGGCCGGTGTCACCCAGGCGCTTGTGAAAGCCCTTGTGCGCGGCCAGAAAGGCCAGCGTGTTATTTTTGTCATCAACGGCCATCAGCACGAGGCGCGGCTGCAGAGTAGTTCGTGGACCTGGGCCGAGGTAGCCTTTCCGGCGAATGAGCTACGGGACGGTGAGAATGAAATCCGCTATACGGGCAATCCCGACGGTCGGTTATTCACCGCAGGCGACGCCAGCACTCGCCTGGGCCATTCTGAGTATGGTGGGCCAGAGGTCTGGACGCCTCTCGCCGGTGAACTCATGCTCACCTTGATAGTTTGGTAGCAAGTGGCACTGGCGTCAGCAGCAGGTGCGCCAGGGGTAGGACCGCGAGGGCAGGGCCGCCGGAAGACGGGGGGCGTTGCCATCGGCAAGCTGGCCGCCGGGGACTGTCTGTACATTGGCCTGAGAAAAGGATAGCGTTACCGGCTGCGGTCAGTGCCGGCGGTATAGCCCCAAGGGCAAACCCGACGCGTTCGAGGCGGGCCGTTGGAGTTTTGTGTCTTACTACGGGCGGACTGCGCAAATCCACGTGTGCGCGCGCTGGGCCGGGATCTTATGTTTGCGGACCACAGTCGGGGGCTGGCCCGGCCGGCTGACGCAGGTTAAACTCTTGGCGCCCGTACTTTTCCTGCTCGATGTGCTTCGCCATTTGTTGTTCTTCAGGCAGAAGGGAGCTGGGCACGAAGTCCGCGCCCAAAACCTCTGAGAAGCCGGCCACAAAGGCTTCGACCAGTTCCTCCCAGGGCGGTCGCCGGCCAAGGATGTCCACCAGACCAGCCGCCTTGGCTGCAAGCTTCTGAGTGTCCTCTCGGGCCGGAAACACGCGCGCGTGTTTTTCTCTGTCCAGGGTCAGCGGTATTGAGCCGTGCTGGAGGATGAAACCATCGCGTCTTACCTGGGCGCTGCCAATAATCTTGTGGCCGGCGGCGGTAAGGTCGGCACGGGTGGAGAGGGCAAAACAGGCCGCGGGTAAGTTGTCGCGCCGGGCTTCCTCGGCGCCCATGCGCGCCTGCAATCCCAATCGTCGCAGGCCCGCCATGAGCGCGGCACTTATTTGCCGGTAAGACCGCCCAAGACTCTGGCCCCCAGGAATAGCTGTGGCCGGCAAAACAATGCTGTAAGTCAGCTCATCGTCGTGCAGAATAGCCCGGCCGCCCGTGGGCCTGCGCACCAGTCCCAAACCGAGCTGGCGGAGCGTTTCGAGACTAACCTCGCCAGCGTCCTGGAAGTAGCCAAGGGACAGGGTAGGAGGCGTCCAGCGATAAAAGCGCAGGGTTACAGGCGCGAGGCCCTGCCGCGCGGCCTGCAGCAGGGCCTCGTCAACACTCATGTTCCACGAACCACTCGCCGGACCGTCCACCACAACGCGCCACTTATGCCTCATCTAGTCCTCTGCACCTCGTCGCGGAATAGGACGGTCCACGGCCCTTGCGCTACTCATCCTCATCGAAAAGCAGGTCCTCGTCCTCTTCCAGGTCCAGCTCGTCCAGCTCTTCTTCTTCCTCTTCCTCTTCGATGTCGAGGGTCGCGAGGTACTGCTCATAGGTTAACAGCTCTTCGGGGTCATATTCCTCGGTAGGCTTAACGGCAATGAGCCAGCCAGCGCCGTAGGGGTCTTCGTTGATTGTCTCGGGCTCATCAATAACTTCGTCGTTGCGCCGGGTCACGGTGCCGCTGACGGGCGCGACGAGGTCTTCGACAGCTTTGGCCGACTCGACGCTGCCGAAGGGTTCGCCTCGTGTGACTTCCGCACCAACTTCTGGCAGCTCAACAAAGATTACTTCGCCCAGCTCGTCCTGGGCGTAGTCGGTAAGCCCGATTACCAGTTCCTCGCCGTCCTCCCGCACCCAGCAATGCCCCTCGTCGAAGCGCAGGTCCTCAAATTCCATCTCCTACTCCTCCTTCGTCCGGTCGGATCCGGAGATTCGCTTCTGCCAGACTATGCCCGATGCCGTGCAGCGGCGGAACGGGCGGCTATTCTATCCTTCCACGCCTTCTTCCTCCACTGGCAGTTGGCGGAAGGTGGACGCCAGGTCTTGGCCTTCGCGGGCCGCCTTCCGCCAAGAAGCGGCGAAGATAATAGCCCCCACTATCAGCATCGTCAACCACGGAAAAACCGCGCATCCGGGCATGTTAGCCAGCCAAGCCTTCCAGGCGGGCTCGCCTGCAGCGAGCGCTTTCGTGGCCGACTGCAGGTACCTGGCCAGGTTATCCCACACCTGGACGATAAGCATCGCCCCGACCATGGTAACTGTACCAAGTCCGATGACCAGTTGTTCCCAGCGCTTCTTCAGGAAAGTCATTTGCTCGTGCAGTTGCGGGTTGCGACTCTTGAGGGTGATGAGTGTCAGCCCGGTGATTGCGTAGTTGAACAGTATGGCGAGCACCACTGCATCTACGCCCAGATTGGCTGCTCCGAATTTATGGCACCCCAGCGCCCCCAGAGACGCGAAAACAGCAGTGGCGGCCAGAGCTATGCCTGGTGTGCGGAATCGGCGGTGTACCGCGGCCCAGCGCCGTGGAAATACTCCGTCACATGCCCAGGCATAGAACAGCCGCGACGAGCCGAGCAGCATTGGCGGCAAATCATCGGCCAGTACTACGGCCGCCATGAGCGCCACAAAGACCGCCAGTCCGGCCGGCATCAGGACGCCCAGAATCTCAGGCATCGAAAGCTCTGCTTCGTGCTCGCTCACCACCTGGGCTACGTATTGCCAGGGCGCCGCGTGGTAAAGCCCATAAGACAGGCTTACGTAATAGCCGGCAATGATGAGGGCCGACAGCATCAAGGCCAGGGGAAGGGTGCGCCTCGGGTCGCGGGCTTCTCCGCCAGCTTGGGACGCCGTCTCGAAACCTATATATGCAAAGAACAGCATGACTACGGCCTTCGCCAGCGGCCCGAGGGTATGCAGGTTGGGCGGTGGAGAATACCTTGCGATAACTTCTTGTATGTTTACCCCGCGCTTGGCGAGCATCGCCTGGGCGTACACGTCGTGGTTGGCGGCCAGGGAGGCTCCAAGCATCACAGCACCGCCGGCAAACATTGTTAACATGAGAACTGACACAGTGAGGCCGTAGATGCGGACACCTATGTAGTTGATGAACCAGAAAAGCCATATCATGGCGATGGGCAGGCCCAGGCGCGCCTGCGGCGTTTCCAGCCACGCTGCAAGACTGTCCAGGTGTGCGTACAGCGCCGCCGCCTTCAGAAGAGCTACATCCATGTAGGCAATGACGCCGCAGGCAATGGAAAAGCCGTACCACTGCGAGAAGGTGGCGATGAATCCGAGAAAGGGGCTCAGTCCGCGTGAGATATATACGTAAGCTCCTCCGGCCCGGGGCATGGCAGAAGCCAGAGCTGCGTAAGCAGCGGCCACCAGTAAGGCTGGGATGGCGCCAACGGCGAAGGCCAGCGGAACCAGTCCTCCGACCCCAGGTACTGCTCCCTGAATTTCGATACTGAGCACGTTGATGCCGCCGCCCACCACCGTGCAGACGGCTGTAGCCACCAACGCCCACAGTCCTAGCTCGCGCTTGAGCCTCAACTGGTGTTGCTTGCGCTCTTGAGCCACTATAGACCACCGCCCGTTGGCTGCAGCGTTGACCAGCGCTCAGCGGCCAACCCCACTGTGCCCGGGTGTGCTTCAAAGGCGCAGCTTTGCGCCAGGCAGACAGTGGCGCACGACTGGCCTCAGGGTGCCGCCTGCGCTGCCCTGGCGACCTGGCGGATGTGGTCTGGGGTCGTCCCGCAGCATCCTCCAACTATGCGCGCGCCCATGCCGATGAGCTGCGCCGTAATCTCCCCGCTCCACGTTGGCGTGCCGTCGAAGACAGTTTCCCCGCCTTTCAGATGCGGCACGCCGGCGTTCGGCTGGGCCATCAGTACCCGCTCTCCGGCTACTTCCGCCATTTCGCCAAAAGCCGCCAGCAAGCCCTCAGGGTGTCCGCAGTTGGCCCCCATTATGTCTACGCCCAGCTCCATTAGCAGCTCAGCTGCCTGCCGGCCAGTCACGCCCATGCTGGTGCGGCCGTTAGGCAGGGAAAAGGACATGGTGATTGCTAGCGGCAGGTCCGGTGCCACCTGCCGCGCAGCGACCACGGCGGCCTCGACTTCTTCCAGGGCTTCAAAAGTCTCGCCCAGGATGAAGTCCACCCCGAGGGGCAACATGGCCTCAAGCTGCTGGCGGTAGATGGCTACCGCGTCGTTGAAATCCAGAGTCCCAAGGGGGGCTAGAAGCTCTCCAGTGGGCCCCAGGTTTGCTCCCACATAACCAGCCTCCCCAATGGCCTTATGCAGTATTCTCACCGCTGTCGCTTGAATTTCAGCCGCCCTGCCTGCCAGTCCTGCCCGCTCCAGCATGGGCAGGTTGGCCGCGAAGGTATTGGTCTGAAACACCTCAGCCCCAGCCTGCAGGTATTCGCGGTGCACTTCGGCCACGACGTCCGGGTGGGTGAGATTGGCCTCGGCTGAGTTGCGCAGCCGTAGCCCCTTGCGGGCCAGAACGGTCCCCATGGCACCTTCGCAGACAAGCACATGGTCTTGCGCCGAAGCCAGTATGTCCCCTTTGATTTGTTTGTTCCTCCTTAGCCTGCTGTGCTGCTCACCGGAATGGCTATGCTAGGAGCGAGTCCCGCGAATGTCAACTTTACTTCTCGGCGATGGGAGTATTCAGTTTACTCAGGATTTCGTTTCAGGCAAGAAAGAGTGAGGCCTGGAGAGTTACCTTAGTGGTCTGTCCAGAACCCGGTGTTGACTTATAAACTGCCACAAAAGTGTATAAACTTGTGTGTCTCACCTTTTGTCTCGGAGCGCGTCTCCCAGGCCGTGCAGCAACTTTTGCAACAGTCTCCTTAGAAGACCGGATACTGCCCTCGGCGACTGTCACCTGCTTATCTTTTCCCTAATCATAACGAGTAACATCTTGCATCTGGTTACGGCCCTGACGGCGTGCGGCTTGTTGGCGGGCATGATGACCAGGTCGCCTTCGGAAAGCACCATTTGCTCGCCTGCGATAGCTACCTCAAGCTGTCCCTCAAGTACATAAACCAGTGCGTCATAGGGGGCCGTGTGCTCGCTTAGCCCCTCGCCCTCGTCGAAGGCAAAAGCGGTTACGGTGCCAGCTTTTTTGTCAACGATGGCCCGGCTTACTATTGCTGCGTCCTGATACTGGACTAGGTCGGCGGCCTTGAAAACCTTGCCGAGAAGCCTTTCGGTCGCGGTGGTCTTACGTTTTGCCATGGTTGCCTCGCCCCCAAGTACGGTTGCCGATCACGAATAGGCTCGGACTTCGTAGATTCTTGCTTGCGTGTCTCCCTGTGTCGCCTCGACAACGACGCGCAGGCCGCTTGTGGTCACGGGACGGGCAAGCTTGAGCACTCGCTTACGCTGATAGTTGTCAGTGATTCGCGCTAATGGGCGCCAGGCGCCGTCCAGCCAGGCTTCGATGCGGAAATCCTTGACGGTCTCTGGCTGAGGGCCGCGTACCTGCTTGCCGACTGTAGAAGGATACTGGGAGTGGGTGAGAGGCCTGGCGAAGCCAGTATCAAAGGTCAGGTGTATTTCGCTGACGGACTGGTTTTGTGGCCACTTCAGTTCAATCCAATGCGGCAAGGCCTCGCCTTCACGGGAGGCCCATTGATTCGTGCTGCCGCGTGTGTACCGGGTTATCCCATTAGCGACGTTAGCTGCTTCGCTTTCCGGGGCCTCGCTGCTGGCGCGTATGGCGGGCTTTCGCGCCAGGTCCTTTTCGTCCTGAGCTGCCACGTCGGGGATGTACTGGTCCTGGCGCAAAAGGATTTCCTGAAGCTCACGGATGTGCCTGTCGGCAACCTCGCGAGGCGTGCAGTTTCTTCGCACCGCCAGGGCAGCCGCTGTGCCGGCAGCCTGGCCCATGGCGGCGCCGGTGGCTGCCAGCCGTGTGGAGCCAAAGGCTACGTGAGTTGCCGACGCGCATCGGCCCGCGAACAGAAGGTTTTCTAAGTTTCGCGAATATAGCGACCTCAGCGGTATCGAGTAGATGTCTTCCAGCGGCAGCATCAGGGCAGGTGGCGCGGGGTCGTAGATTCCCCACGGCGGGTGCAGGTCTATGGGCCAGCCGCCGTGAGCAACAGCGTCGTGAAAGGGTCGGGCCTCGATAAGGTCCAGCTCTGTTAGCACGTGGTCGCCCATGAGGCGTCTGGTCTCGCGCTTGCCGGGCACCCAGCCAAACCATTCCAGGTCCCACGTGCGTGCCTCTTCTCGGCAGCGTGGGCAGTGGTTCTTGATGTGGTCCCAAAGACCCAGCAGGGTGGCGACCAGCTCGTCGCGGACGCGCTCCGTATCGCGCGTCATATCGAAAACCCCACCCAGTTCGTTCCACCAGAAGCCATGGCGGCACAGGTCTGGATGCCGGTGGGGCAGAGCGTCGCAGCTCAGAAAGCGCCTGGCCCACGGCGGTGGAATAAAGTCTACCGGCTCACCCACGTCGCGAGCGATGAAGCACAGGCTGGCGCCCAGGGTAAGATTGTCGGGGCCAAGGGCGTGAGGCTCGCCGTACTCCTCGGGCGCCTCCCGGCCCATCCGGTAATCCGCGCCCGCAAAAAAACCCAGCCACCCATCGCCGGTGCAGTCGAGGAACATGCTTCCAGCGACCGAGAAGGCGTGCTGGGTGGAGGGCCTGATAGCCTCGACCTGCGCAATCCTGCCGGGCGCGGCCATCTTCACGCCCACGACGGAAGTGTTTAGCAGGAGCGTTATGCGCGGCTCTCGACGTATGGCGTCGTACAAAATCAAATCCCACATCACGGGCACGCAGCGCGAGTCGCGCACGGCGTCCTCCAGCCGCAACTCCTCGATGATTCCCGACTCCCGGGCGTGAGGGCGGTGGCCGTCAAAATCTGCCCCGCCGGCGTGCACGCTGATTTCTGAGGAAGTGTTGCCGCCCAGCACCGGCCGGTCTTGAATCAATACCACGGTGGCCCCATTCCGCGCGGCTGCCAGGCTTGCGCACACGCCCGCCAGGCCTCCGCCGGCCACCACTACGTCAGCTTCTAAGCACTGTTCCTGCATTGTCTCCGCCTCTCATAGAGAGGGGTGTTTACTCGCAGCTCGGGGTATTCTCGCTCCAGCGCTCGATTCCTAGCCGACTGCGCGATGCCGTGCTGGACGCGGGGGCGTGCCCACCAGGAACGGCGCAAAAAGTTTGGGAAGGGAGGCTGGTGGGCAACCCTTTTCAAAGGGTTTACCCCAGAAAAGCCGCCCGTAAGATTCCTGGGGTCGAGTGAGTGCCTCAATGTAAATCCTCAGCGACGCGTGCAGCCCCGCCTTTGATTCTAATCGCGCACAGACATTAGCAGCGAAACGACCCGGCCCCACTGTCAGCGTGGACGGGGATAATCCGCGATTGGTACGCCGACCGGGCATCGTAGGCGCTCTTGACAGCGGCGCCGAAGCTTTCCTCGTCGCCGGAGCGGACAAGGGCCATGGCGCAGCCTCCGAAACCTGCGCCCACCAGCCGCGCTCCGTAACATGAAGGCTGCTCTCGTGCTAGCTCGCAGATCAGGTCCAGCTCCGGGCAGGATACCTCGTAATCTTCCTTGAGGCTGGCATGCGACTCGTTGAGCACCCGGCCCACTGTCTGGAAGTCCGCGTCGCGAAGGGCTTGAGCGCACTCGAAAACCCTCTCATTTTCGCAAATAACATGGCGCGCTCGACGGAAGATTACCTCGTCCATATTTTCCGCACGCTCCATCAGCATTTCCATATCCGCGTCGCGGAGCGCGCGAACGCCGAGAAGCTGCGCGGCTTTTTCGCACTGCTGGCGGCGCAGGTTGTACTCGCTGTCCACGAGCTGGCGCGGCTTGCCCGTATCCATGACGACGACAGCCAGCCGGTCGGCCGGCAGGGGCACGTGCTGGTAGTCCAGCGTCCAGCAGTCGAGAAGAATCGCCTGGTCGCGCCGTCCCAGCACCGACGCCATCTGGTCCATGACGCCACACTTCATCCCAACAAAATCGTTCTCGGCACGCTGGCAGGCCAGGGCGAGCTTGCGCGGCTCCATGGGCTCGGCCTCAGCAGCAGCCATGAGCACCAAAGCCCAGGAAACTTCCAGCGCCGCCGAGGAAGACAGGCCAGAACCAATCGGCACGTCTGTAATTAGGGCTGCATCAACGCCGCGGAAAGAAATGCCTTCCATGCCGAGACTCCAGGCGACGCCTGCCAGGTAGTCTTGAAGGTGGCCGTCGCCGCGCCGGGGCAGGGTCTTGAGCGAGAACTCAACAAGCTCGCGGGCCGTGCCGCAGTACACTCTCACGGTATCGTCATCGCGCGGCGCGGCGGCAAAGTAAGTCGCCAGGTCCGTAGCAATGGGCATGACGAAGCCATCGTTATAATCGGTGTGCTCGCCAATAATGTTCACGCGCCCTGGGGCACGACTGAGGATTTCGGCTTCGCGCCCAAGCTTCTCGCGGAGAAACTGTGCAGCTTTTTGGGTCATTTCCACGGCGTTGCACCTCTCTGCTGGGAGTCTGTAGCACGCGGTCACAGGGCAGTACGGCGCAAGCAATCATACTATTCCTTGGTGCCCTAGACTACGTGCGCCGCGACGCTGTCGTGATTCCGGCCAGTGTTGCTCGGGCCTTTGGCTTTTCCGCCGGGCCTCACGGGCGCTGGGAGTGCCCCTCCGCCAGTCCAGGGGCCGTGGATGCTACTTCCGGCAGCTTCGAGTGCGGCGGCACATAGGCTTTCACAGCACCCACGAACATCCGGTAAGGTTTCTGTTGCCCGTGGCTTTGGGCGCTCAGGATTATGTAGAAGTGCTGCTTGGCAGCCACCTCCGGAACGTAGGGCGGCCCGGCCCACATTTGCTTCACCCCGTCCACCCACCACGTAACCTTCTGGCGCACCGGGTCGTAGCTTCCGGCGAAGACATGCTTTTGGGTGCGGTCCAAGGGGATGGGAGAAACGTTGTTCGGATTCTGTATTTGCTCATACCCTTTTTCTGGGCTCCAGATGCCCCAGCAACTGTGGACGGTGCCAGTAAGGCCTGGCCCGAAGCCGCCTTCATCTATGTCAAACTCCATGAAGCGGCGGAAATCCGGTGGGTCGCCCGGGTAATGGTCATCGCCCCTGGCGTTGTGCTCGGCCGGCATCAACCACAAGGCTGGCCAATGGTCCGGTTCATTGTCGGACAGCCAGGACTCGAATTCCACGTAGAAGCCGTCGGGGCCAGGCAGCAAGGGCAGCTTGCCGGGCGAGAAGTCATGCGGGGCACTCACCAGGTCGCCGCCCAGGCTTATTGCAAGCACGCCGTCCACGGTGGAATAGTGGTCCAGCGAAGGTGCTCTATCGCTATACCACCATTGTCCGCTAAACCACTTATAGTCGCCGCGGCTGCCGGGGGCGATGTCTTCTGCCGTGGGCCGCTCGTTGATTATGCACTTGGTGTAGCCCAACAGCGCAGCCCCCAGCGGCAGGTCTTTTGCTGTCCGGCCTTGCACATGGGGACGCAGCCACGCCATCTGAGGCTTATCCCCGGCCTCATCAGGCTGGATAGACATGGGATAGTTGCCCCACCAGCGCCCCGCTGCCCACCACGTCCATCCCAGCCACACGTCCCGGTCGCGCTCCATGGCCCGGAGCATGTCTTCCACAGCTTCTCTCGCAAGAGGCGTATTGGGGGCGCCAAACTCACCGAGAAAGGCTCTGAGTTTATGCTGGCGACACCACTTTACGAAGTCGGCGAGCCGTTCGCTGCCAACGGTGGCGCTGACGACTTCCGTTCCGGTGCCCGAGCAGTCAGCGTCCAAATACTGGTGCACTTCGATAGCCCAGTGGTCGAGGGGGTCGTCAATCACAGCGGCATACTGGGCATTGCTCTCTCCGTACCAAGTGGCCGTCCACGAATGGGCGCCGCTCCAGGCATTGCCAGGGACGAGGATGAAGTTGTGCGCGCCGGTCCCACGGATGGCGTGTATTGCTGCCTGGGCCGCCTCAAACCACAGCTTCGTCGGCATGTCGTAGGGCTCGTTCATAAGCCCGAACCACACGAGAGGGTTGCTGGCGAATTCGCCGGCCAGCCGGCGCCAGAAATCGGCAAAATCGTCAACGCTCACCTCTCCGCCACCTATCGGCTTGCCGTAATAGCGTGCGTAGTTGTGTGGGTCGAGGATGACTACGCAGCCACGGCTGGTTGCCAATTCCACGGCCGCTTTCAGTCGCTGCACTTCTTCGCTATCCAGGGGTTGCTTAGCTGCGGGCTGAAGAGTCTCCCAGCGGAAAGGATAGCGGAAGATGTTCATACCGTGGCCCGCAAAGTAAGCAATATCTTCCTCGCAAGGGTAAATGAAGTTAGTGCCGTGGACCGGACGGACGCCCGGCTTTGGCTCGTAGAACTCCCCACCCGCCAGATTCACCCCGGTGAAGGGCAGCGGCTCGGCTGGCGCGGAACAACTGCTGCACGCCGCGAGCGCCACGGTCAGCAAGCCAGCCGGTAAGTTTCCTGTCCTGAGCATTTCTCCATCTCCCGTAATGACATGGGGCGCTGTTTGCGAGAATGGCGCTGGGAACTTTCCCGACTCCTGCCCCAGTCCCTTCGGCCTGATTGAATGCCTAGCTCACGCATGTGCCCAAATCGTCCCGCCTTGTGTCCGTTGCCAGTTACTGCGCGTCTGGGGTGAGAGGGAGGGAAAACTTTAGCAAGCCGGGCTGGGGAGCAATTGCTTTCGTTTACCTTTTCCTCGGAGGCGGTTTGGGGATGTTCCCTTTGCCCTCGGTGCCACCGAAGGCAAAGCTCGAGGACGCCGGCACGGCGCCCAGTCTCCTGGCTTTGCACGCACAAAAAGGTACTCTGCCTCGCTGCTCTTCTTCCTTGCGCAGGGTGCGGAGATTGGGTAAGATAACAATGCGTTATATATTCGCGCGGAATGCGCATCGAAAGCTGCCGCGATGTATTGTTGCGGTTGGCGGGATGCAAGCGGGCACTGGTGACCAGGAGGCCGTTGTGACATGACAATAACCGATAAGAAAGCTCTTGAGGAAATCCTCGCTGCCTTGGAGGGCTACGAAAAGATATTTATCGTTGGCTGCGGCGACTGCGCTACAGTGTGCGAGACCGGCGGCGAGTATGAGGTGGAGGAGATGAAAAAGGCGCTGGAGGCCGCCGGCAAGACGGTGGTCGGCACCGCGATTCCTGAGTCGGCTTGCGAGGTGCTGGTGACCAAAAAGGAGCTGCGGCAGCACAAAGAGGCCGTAGAGCAGGCCGAGGCTTTCCTTGTCTTGTCTTGTGGTGCCGGTACCCAGGCTGTGACTGCAATCGTCGAAAAAACGGTCATCCCGGGGCTGGACACCCTTTTCCTGGGCGACACTCTGCGGAAGGGCCAGTTCTACGAGTGGTGCTCGGCCTGTGCGGAATGCGTGCTGGCAGATTATGCCGGCATTTGCCCTGTGACGCGGTGCCCCAAGGGGCAGCTTCATGGGCCGTGCGGCGGGTCGCAAGAGGGCAAATGCGAGGTTGACCCGGAACAAGACTGCGTGTGGGCGCTGATTTACGAGCGTGCGCGTAAGACCGGCCAGTGGGACGCAATAGCGCAGCGCATGGCAACTCCGCGCCATCACAAGCGCTCAACCAGGCCGCGTAAGCGCGTGTTTGAGCCACGGCGGGCCGGCCTGTCGGCGGCCAGGGATGTTGAGTAGCGGGCGCAAATAACGCAACCTTGCACAATAAAGGCTGACCGCCAGGTGTAGTCTTTCTGCGGCCACGGGCACAACAGCCGTAGATGGGTGGGGGAGCACCAGTGCCGCCTCTGCTCTGCTAGGCCTTACCTCCAGACCACCTGGCCCTCAGTAGCGCCCAAATTCCTCGACGGCTTCGAAGAAGGCCAGAATGTTTTCCCACGGCACGTCGGGTTCCAGCACGTGAGTGGGTGCCAGAAGTAACCCGCCGCCCTGTCCAACGGTCTCGATAAGG
>JANZZA010000253.1 GCA_026419655.1 Armatimonadota bacterium
CTCCCACATTATCGCAAACTTCATGTTGCCGACGAACCGCGAGCGGAAGAGAGCGTCGTGGATAGCCGACCCGAAGCGCATTTTCACCGGGTCGCCCTGGCTGGCCCGATACCAGCAGTACACGAAAAAGGATACGCCGTGCTCGACGGCCCACTTGGTCTCCCAGTCGGCCACTTCGGGATTGGCCTGGTCGTAGAAGCAGAGGACGGGCGTGCGCTCCGGGTGCTTTACAACATTGGCCCACATCTCGGGCTTGTCGGCTTCCCATAGCGGACAGTTGTGCGCCCCGACAAGGATGCTCGTCTCCACCGGCTCCGGCGCGGGGATATAAGGCAGCTTGCGGAGGGGCATGGGGGCAAGAAAACGCATGAGAAGGGTTTCGCGGGTAGGCGCGGCGTCAACACCAGCCCGGGCCTCCAGCGTGAGCCCGCACTCCGTCGCTGCCCGGGCCTCAACCGTCCAGCATAATTTCGCCTCGTCTCCGGGCTCGATGGTTAGCGTCACGAGCCGCTGGCCCTGTAGAAGCTTGACGCGAGCGGGAAGCTGAAGAGAAATCTCGGCCTGAACGTCGGCATCCGTAGTGTTCTCGACAACCGCCAGCAGCCCCGCGGGCCGCCCTGCTCGGCTTATCGGCTTGACCGGCTGAAACCACCGGACGCGCAGCCCCGCCTCGCCGGAAGCAGAAACGCCAGCGCCAGCCCCAGCCAGAGCCAGGCACATCCAGCCAAGCATAAACGTCAGTAAAAGCCAATTCGCGCCCATATGCAGCACCTTGCCGTGCCCGACTGCGAGGACAGGCCGGCAACAGTTTTTTCTGGGGGAAACCCTTTGAAAAAAGTTGTCCCCCAGCCCCCCTTCCCAAATTTTTTCCTCCCTTCTGCGGAGAAAGCGGCCCTCGCACCCTTTGCGCACGCAGCAGAGTCAGCGCGTCGCCGCCAGGGAGCATGAGCATTTACGGGGAGGGGGTGCAGGAGGAACCCCGCTTTTTGCCCAAAGGGGGGTTCCCCCTGCCTGCGGGAAACCCTTTGAAAAGGGTTGTCCCCCAGCCCCTCTTCCCAAACTTTTTCATCCTGCTTCCACCGCACACGCCCTTTTTCAAGGCACGCCAAAACCGTAAGGCGCTGAGATGCGCGCTTGCGCACAAAAGAACTACCCCCACGGCAAGAAGCAGACCTTAACGGCCTCGCGTTTTTCCAGAAGCTCCACGGCCTCGCGGTAGCGCTCCAGGGGCATCTTGTGCGTCACCAGCGCGGCCAGGTCGAGCTTGCCGTCGCGAATAAGCCGGACGGCGTACTCTGCCGATTCGCGAAAATGACCCTTGTACCCGACAAGACTCAGGCCTGCGTGGCGAAGGGCGTAGGTATAGTCTTCCCGTTGGACGCCAAAGAAAGCCACCACGTCCTGAGTCCGGTCCATGAGAGCCTCGACTGTGGCCGCGCTGCCGACGCAGTCCACCGCCGTCTGGAGCCTGGGCGCAGCTGGCCGGGCAGGGAAATCCGGCATCTCCTGGGTTGGGTCATAGCAGGCGGTCGCACCCAGGCGAAGGGCCAGGTCGCGGCGGTCCCGGAGCGGGTCGAAGCCGATGACCTCAGCGGCGCCCTCCGCACTGGCCATCTGAACAGCTACCAGGCCCGCCGGCCCAAGCCCGTTTACGCCAAAGCAGCGGCCCCGAATGGCGTCCATCTGGCGAAGCTGCAGGAAGACAGTGCCCATGCACATTGCAAGCTCAACCGGCGCCAGGGCTTCGTCGGGAAGACTTTCGGGCACGCGGATAACATTTTCGGCCCTGTGGACGACGTACTGGGCATAGCAGCCCCAGCGGTCGTGGCCGGCGTCGCGCCAGGCACTGACTCGGTCGCCAGGCGCAAGGTTTGTGACGCCCGGGCCCACCTTTTCTATATAGCCTGTGGCCTCATGGCCAGGCTGGCCGGGCGTGTACGGGTAATGAAACTGGTGACCGACAAACATTGGGTCATTATGGGCGAGGTGCAGGTCCCACTGAGGACACGTGGTGACAGCGGTGACGCGCCTCAGCACCTCGCCCGGCCCAGGCTCCGGCACCGGCACCTCAAGCACCACAGCTTCCTTGGGCGCAGTAACCTGCAATATCTTCATGGCCTGAAACCTCCGAAAATCGTCTGCGCCTGGGGGAAACCCTTCGAAAAGGGTTCTCCCCCAGACCACCTTCCCAAACTCTTTCGTGCTGTTGCCACCATGCACCACTCTGGAAAAGACTACAGCGCGGGGCACCACTTTAATGCCGCAAGCCTCAGAGAACCTGCTTCTGGATGCCGCCGAAAAGCTCGCGAAGGCGGGTCAGACGCGCCTCGTCAAGATAGGGCGGGTCCACGGCGCGGAGGTTCTCTTTCAAGCGCTCGACGCTTCTTGTACCGACGCAGCAGGTGCTCACGTCGTGCGCCAGCACAAACCGCAGCGCGGCCTCCGGGATGCTGTAGGGCTTGAGGAAATCGAAAAGGTCTGGGGACGTGTACGGCGGTTCATCTGGCAGATTGCCGGCCGCGACGTGTCGCCTCACGCATTCCAGCGCGGCCCCGACGCTCACCAGGCCCGACACCCGCGAGGCTTGGTTGAGCGGCATCATGACCACTGTTCCAACGTCATGCTCAGCGCACAGAGGGAGGACTGTGTCGGCTGCGGTCTGTAAGAGCATGTTGAGCGTGACCATGACCACGTCAAAAGCGCCGGTCGGAACGGCTTCCCTCAGGACTTCGTGGGTACCGTCGCCCTCGGATAGCTCACTGATGCCGATAAAGCGCACTTTACCCTGGTCCCGCAGGCGCACCATGGCCTCGTAACAGCCGTCGGTCATGAAGCGGTCAAGGGTGTCGAGGGTGCGGATGCCATGGCCGAGGAAAACGTCAATGCGGTCGCGGCGCAGGCGGCGAAGACTCTCCTCGGCTGATGCAACGAGGGCCTCGGGCGTGCCCACATAGGCGGCACCCACGGCGTAGCTTTCGTAGGGGCAGTACTTGGTCTCCACGAGCACGTCGTCGCGGCCCCGCAGGGCCTCGCCAAGGGCCCGTTCGCTCTCGCCGCCGTCGTAGCCGCCAGCCGTGTCAATGAAGTTGATGCCCGCGTCAATGGCCGCCCTGACCACAGCGATGAAATTCTCGCGGTCTTCGGATGCGCCTCGCGCAGCCCCATAGCTAATCTCAGAAACCGTTAGCCCAGTCCGTCCAAGCCTGCGATAAAGCATTCTCCTGTCTCCCTTGCGCGTGCCACGCTCTCCCAAATCTCAGTCGCCATTAACGGCTAGGGCTGCCCAGTTGCGGGCGTCTGAGGTGACAGCAGCGCGAAAAAGTTTGGGCAGGGGGTCTGGGGGACAACCCTTTTCAAAGGGTTTCCCCCAGAAAAAATGATTTTCGCCGTTCTGGGTGCACCATGGCTTAGTGCCATGGACAGGCGTGCCTGCCGCGTCGAGCACCGCGACTATTGCGAGGGTATGGGTTCTGCCCGGGCGGATGCGGATTCGACGCGGAACACGGCTTCCTGTCCTGGGGCAAGCCACTGGCCCAGGGTGAGGCCGTTTTCGTCGCGTCGGGTCTCGTCGGTGCAGTAAGCGCCACCCTCGCGCTCGCGGCCGTGCCAGTCCCATGAATAAGTTTTCACGTCGCCGCCCGGAAAGGTCACGCGCACAAATGCGCTGTCGGTCATG
>JANZZA010000254.1 GCA_026419655.1 Armatimonadota bacterium
GCTTCCACCATGCTGCTACTGTTGCAGCGTCTGCCGTCATGGCGCGGAGACACCTCCTTTTACGTTTTCAACTCCAAGGTGATTCTCCGCGCCTCACTCTTTCCTGCCTGAAACAAAATCCTGAGTAAACTGAATACTCCCTATAGACGACCCGGTTCTGCTAGCAGGTGACGGAGCGGTTGCGCCGAAGGTTTCCAATGCGCGATGTGCTGGTGTTGCGGGGCCCGCTGCGGCGGGCCTGATGAGTCAGGCGGAGGCGAGAGAAATGGTGATGCTGAACGAGCCAACGTTGCAGGTGGCGCTGGATTTTGTGAACTTGAGCCAGGCCCTCCGGTGCGCGCGGGAGGCTTATGCTGGCGGCGCGCGGTGGCTGGAGGCCGGGACGCCACTTATTAAGGCTGAGGGCCTGGATGCTGTCCGCCGGCTGAGGGAAGAGTTTCCGGATTGCGTCATCATCGCCGACATGAAAATCATGGACGCTGGGCGGGTCGAGGTTGAGGCGGCAGCGAAGGCCGGCGCTGACATCGTAGCCGTATTGGGCGCGGCCTCGGATGCCACCATTGCTGAGTGCATCGAGGCCGGTCAGCGCTACGACGCGCTCGTCATGGTTGACCTTATTGAGGTAGCCGACCCTATTCGCCGTGCCGTGGAGTGCCAGCAGCTTGGCGCGGCCATAGTTGACGTCCACTGCCCCATTGATTTGCAGATGCGCGGGGAAGACCCCTTCGACCTGTTGCGGGAAGTGGTGGCGGCGGTGGACGTGCCGGTGGCGGTGGCGGGGGGCATAAACTCAGAGACGGCGCCGGTGGCCGTGGAGGCGGGGGCCATGATTGTCATCGTGGGCGGCGCAATCACGAAGGCTCCCGACGCCACCGAGGCCACGGCCCGCATCATAGAGGCCATGCGCACCGGCAAGCCCATCGCCACGGAGCTTTACAAGCGGGGCCGTGAGGAAGACCTGCGGGAGATTTTCAGCAAGTGCACAGCGGCCAACGTCTCCGATGCAATGCACCGCAAGGGCTGGCTGCCCGACATCAGGCCGCTGGCGCCAGGGATGAGGTGTGTTGGCCCAGCCGTGACGGTATGGACTTATCCAGGGGACTGGGCCAAGCCTGTCGAGGCTATTGACGCCGCCGAGCCGGGGGCGGTGCTGGTCATTGACGTGCGGGGCGAGGGGCCGGCAGTGTGGGGCGAGCAGGCCTCAAAGAGCTGCATATCCCGCGGTTTGGCCGGATGCGTCATATATGGCGCGTCGCGCGACAGCCGCGAAATACGCGAGCTGGGCTTCCCGGTGTTCTCCAAGTTCACGTGCCCCCAGGCGGGCGACCCCAAGGGTATGGGCATGATTGGCGTGACGCTGAAGATAGGCGAGACGACTGTCCGGCCGGGGGACTTTGTGATAGCCGACGACGATGGGGTAGTGGTGGTGCCGAGGGAGCGGGCAGTGGAAGTTGCCAATCGCGCTCTGGCCGTGGTTGAGCGCGAGAGCCGAGAGAAAGCAGAAATTGACGCGGGCCACACGCTGGCTGAGGTCTCGGAATTGCAGCGCTGGGAGCAGCGGCGGCGCGAGCTGGGCCGAAAGCCCCAGAAAGACGAGGGTGAGTGAAGCTTGGCGGATGTGCTTGTGGTCGGCCCTGGTGCGATGGGGCAGATGCACGCGGCGCTGCTTCGACGGAATGGGGTGGACGTTGCGCTGCTCCACCGCGACGAGGAACGAGCCGCAGCGCTTAATGATACGGGTGTGCGGCTGGTCGGCGCAGCCGGCGATACCACGGTAGCCGTGCCGTGTTTGGCGGAAGCTGCTGCCCTTGGGCCGGCCCACTTCATCGTAATATTCACCAAGGCGTACGACACCGAGGCAGCAGCGCGCACGGCCGTGCCAGCAGCCACGCCGGAGACAGTCTGGGTGACGCTGCAGAATGGCCTGGGAAACGTGGAGGCGGTGCGTGCTGCGGTGGGCGATGTGTTCTTGCTGTGCGGCGTCACCGCTAGCGGCGCCCATATCTGGCCGGACGGCGCCGTCAACGTTGTGGCGGTCGGCGAGGCAGTTGTGGGGCCGGTGGCCTCGGCGACCATGCAACAAGCCAGGGCGTTCTGTGAGCTGCTGGAGCAAGCCGATATGCCGTGCCGGGCCGTGGATGACCCTTGGCCGGCGGTGTGGCGAAAGCTTGCCATAAACGCGGCTATCAATCCGCTCGCGGCGCTGGCGGGGCGCCGCAATGGAGAGCTAATGGAGGTCCCGTGGCTGCGCTGGCTGGCTTTCCGAGTGGCGCGGGAGGTTGGCCGTGTTGCAGCGGCTCAGGGCGTTGACCTGGGCTGTGATCCAGCCTCGCTTGTCGAGGAAGTTTGTCGGGCCACGGCCGCCAATCGCTGCTCAATGCTCCAGGACCTTGAGGCCGGGCGGCCGACTGAGATTGACCAGATTTGTGGGGCGGTTGCAGCTCTTGCGCCGTCCGATGCCCCTGCGCGGCTGTGTGAGGCGCTGGTTGTGTTAGTAAAGCATGCCGAAGTGGCTCTGAAGGCACCCTAGCAAGGCCAGGCCTCGATGCGGGGACTGATGGTGTGGTAGGAACAGCACGAAAAAGTTTGGGAAGGGACTCTGGAGGAGAACCCTTTTCAAAGGGTTTCCGCCAGGCAGGGGGAATCCCCCTTTGGGCAAAAAGCGGGGTTCCCCCTGCACCCGTTCCCCGTAAATCCTTGTGCTCCCTGGCGGAGATGCGCAGGCACCTGGCCTACCCAAAGCGGAAAAAGTTTGAGAAGGGGGTATGGGGGAGAACTCTTTTCAAAGGGTTTCCCCCACATAAAATCTTTTCGGGTTCTCGTGGAGCAGGCCGGGCACATGCGCCTGCCCGGCGGCTGTGGTGCGCGCGGCAGCGCTGTGTCGGACGTGCAGCGGGATAGCATCAAGGAGGAGATGCGTGAAGTGATAGTCATCGGTGAGCTGATCAACGGTACACGCAAACCCATCGCACGGGCGATAGCTGAGCGAGACGCAGAGTATGTTCAGTCCCTGGCCTGCGAGCAGGCGGGGGCAGGGGCGGCCTACGTGGACGTAAACGCTGGCACCACCGGCGACAAGGAAATCGAGGACCTGGCATGGCTGGTTGAGGTCGTGCAGGAAGTCGTGTCGGTGCCGCTGAGCCTCGACAGCCCCAATCCTCGGGCTCTGGAGCGGGCGCTGGAGGTCTATAAGGGGCCGAAGCCGCTAATCAATTCTGTGACGGCAGAGGCTGAGCGCATAGAGAAGGTCCTGCCGCTTGTAGTGTCTTCTGGCGCAAGCGTGATTGCCCTTTGCCTGAGCGATCGGGGCATGCCTGCAGACGCCGAGGAGCGCGTGGCCGTCGGCAAGGACCTGGTCGGGACGATAATGGGCGCCGGCGTGGGGCCTGAGCGCATTTTCATTGACCCGGTAGTGGTGCCCCAGGGGACGGACCATCGGGCCGGAAGCTGGGTCCTGGATGCAATAGGGCAGCTACGGGCACTTTTCCCGGACTGCCACATCACTGGCGGGCTGAGTAATATCTCCTATGGCCTTCCTGAGCGGCGGCTGCTCAACCGCATCTTCGTGGCTATGTGTGTTGCGCGTGGGCTTGACTCGGCGGTGATTGACCCGCTGGATCGGGAGATGATGGCAACTATTTGCGCCGCTGAGGCCCTGGCCGGCCGGGACGAGTGGTGCATGGGCTACTTGCAGGCCTACCGCGAGGGAAAGCTGGGCGGGCCGTCTCAAGGGCAAGGGTAGGGAGTTTTTCTACGGGGGTTGGGCGCCAGAGTGTGCGTCGGAACTGCAAGCTGGGCTTGAGGCCTGGACTTTTCTGGGCAGCCCTTTGCAAAGGAAGCCCCAGGGAACATGTTTCCCTAGGCAAACTCTCCTTGGAGACTGTTGCAAAACGCCCATTTGGAGGCTTAGGGGTAGAGAAGGTGTTATCGTTGCCGTTCCAAGGTTGTACTCGCTAGGGAAGTCAGCGCGCGCAAAGGTGGGTTGCGCAACAGTCGCCTTTGAGAAGGGTTCTCATTGAAAAGGGTCATCCCCCCATGGGCCCTGGCCAAACTTTTTCGTACTGCTTGCGCCGTTCACGCGGGGTAATCAGGTGCGGGCAAGGTAGCGGTAAAAGCCCTCTTCGAGAATCTCGGCCTGGCGGTCCCAGGTGAAAAGGCGAGCACGGTTGGCTGCTGCGGCGCCCATTCTCTCCCGCAGGGCTGGTTGGGCGGCCAGCTCATCAAGGGCGGATGCAAAAGCTTGCGGCTCACGCGGCAAAATGTATCCGGCGCCGTCCTCGAAAAGTCCGCCAGGATTGCCCTCGCGACTGATGAGTACTGGCAGACCGCAGGCCGCCGCCTCAGCGCTGACCAGCGGAAAGCCCTCGAAGCGGCTGGGGAGGAGTAGACAGTCGGCGGCAGCGTAAAAGTCCTGGGGGCGGTCGGTACGGCCGCAGAACAGGACACGCTGCGCCAGCCCCAGGTCGGCGGCCAGCTTGCGAAAGGCCGGTTCATCGGCGTGGCTGCCCACTACCACCAGCTTCCATGGCCACCGGGCGGCAGCCACGGCCCTCAAGGCAATGTGCAGCCCCTTCTCCCACCACAGGCCGCCGACGAAGAGAGCAAGCAGGTCGTCCTCATTAATGCCAAGGGCAGCCCGCGCAGGCTTGCGATTCACCTGCACTCCTGGATTAAAAGTCTCCAGCTCAACGCCGTTGGGGGCGACCAGCACGTCCTGTGGCCCGAGCCCATAAACCCTGCGCAGGTCTTCGGCCATGCGCTGAGACACCGCGTAGGCTCTGCCCCGGCAGCGCAGCAGGGTCCGGCGCTCTCCGGGGATGAAAAAAAGCCGGCGGGCGGCCATATTGAGGCGCTCGCGGAGCGTCAGGGGCCGTCCTCGCTCAACAGCAACAAGGCGCATTGTCTCCAGCCGCAAGATGTGGCAGGTGTGGAACAGCGAGAAGTTGCAGCGCGGGCAGTTCCCGCCCTGGGCCAGGATGATGTCGTGGTGTTGGGCCAGTATCCGCGAGACAAGCCGCGGGAAGAGGATGGCGCCCAGGAGCTTGCTGCGGGGTGCTGGCCGAACAGGTGTCGTTTTAACGCCCAGGGCGGCCATGTCCTCAGCGGCATGATAACAGTACACCGTGACTTTATGGCGGCTTGCCCAGCGGGCCACAAGCTCGCGGGCCACGCGCTCCTGCCCGCCGCCCGTGCCTAAATGCTCGATGACTACAGCTATGTCAATGGGGCGGTTAGCCATGAGACTCCTCACACCGCGCAAAACCTGGAAAACCGATTAGACCTGGTAGCAGCTCTACGAGTCATTTCGGATCTGGGGAACCCCTTTGAGACTGTTGCGAGAGCTGGTGTTGGCTTATCCATGGTGAAGAAAGTGTACAACGATGCAGCCCCGACCCCTTTACCTGCGACCACGTCTGCAGGCCGGAGAGGCGACTTTTGCAGCAGTCTCCTTTGAGAAGAGTTTTCCCCCATTCCCCTTCTCAAACTTTTTCGTGCTGCATCCACTACACGCACCTCTTGATGACATATGGTGCTTGGCGGTGCAGGGGAGCGACCAGTGGAGCGCATAGCGGCCCACGCCTGCAAGAGGGTGTCGTGCGCTTTGCGGAAGCGAAATCCGCTGAAAGCCAGTGGGGACCTCTGCTCATCGGCGCGGCCCCCGACGCTTAAGCAGGGTCATGACGGCGGCGGTCTTCCCACGCCACGAGTGCCAGAGCCGCCGGGCCACCTCGGCTGGCGGCTGCTCGCGCAGAGCCAGCAAAGCACGCACAAGGCCATAGGCCCGCGCATGACCTACCAGGAAGCCATACAGGAGCACCGCGGGAATCTGCCACGGCCTGGCATGTTTGATGGCCGCGTAGGCCCAGTTGTGTCCCTCGGCAAAGAGCATGTGGGGTGCGCTGTAGGCGCGGGTGGCTTCTCCGAAACGTTCCGCCGGGTAGTGGTCAACTATGGCCAGGGGATCATAGATGAGCCGGAAGCCCTGGCGCCTTACCGACAGGCAGGCCTCCATGTCATTGCACTGGGCGGCGCCAAGCTGCAGGGACTCGTCAAAACCCTCCCCCAGCAAGACGCGGCGAAAGGACATGTTGGCGCCCTTGAGGATGTCGCATTCTGTGGGCATCGCCGGCACAAGGCTGAGGTGATGGTTGCCCACCGGCCGGCCATACCATGAATACCTGCCCACCACTCGCACCTGGCCGTCAACCACTCCATCTCCGCGATGTATTACGTCCCGCCCACCAGCACCGCCGACTTCTGCGCCCGCATAATGGCTCGCCAGCCGCTCAAGCCACTCCGGACGGGGCACACAATCGTCGTCGGTAAAGCACACGATGTCGCTGCTGGCGGCGGCCAGGCCGGCATTCATGGCCGGTATCTGGCCCGGGTGCGAAATAAAAGCCGTCCGCAGTCGGCCGGCAAATCCTGGATGCGCGGCGAGCCATTCAGCGACTGCTTGCCTTGTGTCCTGGTCTTCTTCACGCACCACGACGATTACTTCATCGGCAGGCCTGGTCTGGGCAGCGAGGCCATTTAGGCAGGCGACCAGGGCCGTCGGCCGCCTGTAAGTGGGCACTATGACGGCGACCGTTGGCAGGCTTGTTTCAGTGGAAAGCTTTTCGGCGGCGGACCGCTCGGTGCTCACTGTGCAGCACTCCGCCAAGGTACTGGCCGGTATACGAAGACGTGACGCTGGCCACTTGCTCCGGGGTGCCCTGGGCGACTATCCGTCCGCCTTCCTCCCCGCCTTCCGGCCCGAGGTCAATTATCCAGTCGGCGGTCTTAATCACGTCCAGGTTGTGCTCGATGACAATCACGGTATTGCCAGCGTCAACCAGGCGATGAAGCACTTCCAGGAGTTTCTCTATATCCACGAAGTGCAGGCCGGTAGTGGGCTCGTCGAGGATGTAGAGGGTGCGGCCCGTGGAGGGCCGGGAGAGTTCACGGGCCAGCTTAATGCGCTGGGCCTCACCCCCTGACAGGGTTGGCGCGGGTTGGCCCAGCGTGAGGTAACCCAGACCAACTTCGGAAAGGGTGCGCAGAGGTGCCTGGAGTTTGGGCACATTGGCGAACATGTAGGTGGCCTCATCCACGGTCATGTCCAGGACCTGGGCGATACTGAGCCCCCGGTAGCGGATAGCCAGGGTCTCTTTGTTGAACCTCGTGCCGCCACACTCTGCGCATGTCACCCATACGTCCGGCAAGAATTCCAGGGCTACGCGGACGCGCCCCTCGCCCTGGCAGGCTTCACAGCGTCCGCCGGGGACATTAAAGCTAAACCGTCCCGGCTTGTAGCCGCGCACACGAGCTTCAGGCGTCTCCGCAAAGAGGCGGCGGATCTCGTCAAAAAAGCCCACGTATGTCGCCGGGTTGGAGCGCGGCGTGCGGCCAATTGGCGACTGGTCAATGGCGATGACTTTGTCGAGATGCTCATATCCGATAATGCGCTCATGGAGGCCGGGCTTGTCGGAAGCGTGGTGCAGGTAGCGCCGAAGGCCACGATAGAGGATGTCAATGACAAGGCTGCTCTTGCCCGACCCGGACACGCCTGTAACGCACAAGAAGGTGCCCAGGGGAAAGCGCACGTCAATGCCCTTGAGGTTATGCTGTCGGGCGCCGCGGATTTCGAGCCATTGGCCTGTGCCGCGGCGCCGACTTGCAGGCACGCGTATCTCGCGCCGGCCGGCAAGATACGGCCCGGTGACGGACTCGGGGCAGGTGGCCATGTCGCCGGGTGGGCCCGAGTAGATAACCCGGCCGCCTTCGGGACCAGCGCCCGGGCCAAGCTCGACAACGTAGTCGGCTGCCCTGATGGTTGCCGGGTCATGCTCGACTACCAGGACGGTGTTGCCCAGGTCGCGCAGTTGGCGCAGCAGGGCAAGGAGGCGGTCCTGGTCGCGGGGATGCAGCCCGACGCTGGGCTCGTCGAGAATGTAGATAATGCCGGCGAGACCTGAGCCAAGCTGGGTGGCCAGGCGGATGCGCTGGGCCTCGCCGCCGGCTAGCGTGGGAGCGGTGCGGTCCAGCGTCAGGTAGCCCAGCCCTACTTGCTCCATGAACTCCAGCCGCGAGGTGATTTCCCGGAGTAGCTCCCTTGCCACCAGGGCGTCGCTGTCGGGAAGCTGGAGCTGGCGGAAGAAAGTCAGCGCCTGGGACACCGTGTGGCTGACGAGCTCGGCGATAGACAGTCCGCCGATCCTCACCGCCATGGCCTCGGGCCGCAGTCGCTTGCCGCCGCAGTCGGGACACGGCAGTTCCCCATAAAACCGCTCCTGGTAACGAGCCTCAGCCCTGGAGGCCTTTAGGGTAGGTTTTTCGGCGCTGGCCGGAATTATGCCCGGGAAGGGACGTGAGTAGCGAAAAGTCTGCCCGTCGCGCGACTTATACTCGAAGGTGATGATTTCCTCGCCGGAACCGTAGAGTATGACCTGCCTGAGATCCTCGGGCAGGTCTCGCCAGGGGACCGAAGGGTCAAAATCATAGTGGCGGGCCAGGGCTTCGATTTGATGACGCATGACTGGGCTTTTCACCGCGCCGTACGGAGCCAGGGCCCCGTCCAGGATGGACTTGTTTGGGTCAGCTATTAGAAGCTCTGGGTCCAGGTCGCGGACGACTCCCAGGCCTTCACAGCGCAAGCACATCCCCTCAGGGTGGTTGAAGGAAAACAGCCCCAAAGTCAGGGTGGGGAAGACGGCTCCGCACTGTGCGCAGGCAAATCGAATAGAGTAGGTCCTGTCGTCGCCGTCGAGGATGCCAGCGATAACAAGTCCGTTGCCTTCCGCCAGGGCTGTTTCGACGGCTTCGGCTATGCGTCCACGTTCAACCTGTCCTGCCACCAGCCGGTCAATGACTATTTGCACGAGATGGGATGCTTTGTCGTCCAGAGACGCTGTCTCGGCAAGGTCGTATATCTGCCCGTCCACGCGCACGCGCGCATAACCCTTACGGCGGATAGCGCGGATGGTCTGACGGAAGCTCTGCCCCTCGGTTTGCGCTGGGGCAAGTATGAGGTACCGCGTGCCGGCTGGAAGAGCGGTCAGGTCATCGGTTATTTGCTGGACGGTCCACGCCCTAACCGGTCCGCCACAGCGATAACACACTGGCTTGCCACAGCGGGCATAGAGCACACGCAGGAAATCGTAGATGTCCGTCAGGGTGGCGACTGTAGACCGCGGCGTGCCGGCTGCTGAGCGCTGGTCAATGGCGATGGCGGGCGGAAGACCATCAATGTGCTCGACATTGGGTCGCTCCAGCCCGCCGAGAATTTGTCGTGCATGGGTGCTCAGCGACTCGACGTACCGGCGCCGCCCTTCGGCATAGATGGTATCAAAAGCAAGTGACGACTTACCGGAGCCGCTAACGCCGCAAAAGACTATCAGCTTGCCGCGTGGTAGCTCCAGGTAGGGGATGTCCAGATTGTGCTCCCGGGCTCCGAAAATCCTTATCAGCCCGGTCGCTTCATGCTCGTCTCGTGCCATAGCGTAAGCGAGCTAGTATGTGCCTTTTAGCGTCGCCAGGTCAAGGGCGCCCCATTGTGGGGGAGTATTCAGTTTACTCAGGATTTTGTTTGAGGCAGGAAAGAGTGAGGCGCGGAGAATCACCTTGGAGTTGAAAACTGAAAAGGAGGTGTCTCCGCGCCATGACGCCAGACGCGGCAACAGTAGCAGCATGGTGGAAGCAAGTGAAGAAGAGATTAGGGCGCAGAGGGGTGCTGGAGTGGGTGGTGAGGGAGCTTGGCAAGCAGGTAGCAGAGAGCCTGGCGGAGGTAGTGAACCTTTTCTTGCAGTGGCGGGTGGAGGAGCTTTTGAGGCGGAGGCGGTGGGGC
>JANZZA010000256.1 GCA_026419655.1 Armatimonadota bacterium
GCTTCCACCATGCTGCTACTGTTGCAGCGTCTGCCGTCATGGCGCGGAGACACCTCCTTTTACGTTTTCAACTCCAAGGTGATTCTCCGCGCCTCACTCTTTCCTGCCTGAAACAAAATCCTGAGTAAACTGAATACTCCCCGCGGGACCGGGTAGGTTGCGCGCATCGCCGGAGGGTTGTAGAATATCGCTTGAGCAGCACATGCGCCGGCACGAGGACAGTGCCGGCGCCGTCCTTGAACGGAATCGTTGTGGTATCGGGGAGAGGAGTAAATGCCACAGGAGAAGTCCAGAGAAAAGGACTTGCGCCGTAGTCTTTTTCGCCGGCGCCTCAACCGCGATCGCAAGCGCGCTATGCGCATGGCGATCCGCGCCGCTCTGGACGCGGCTGCGAGGGGAAACGAGGAAGAACTCGACAAGGCCCTGCGCAATGCCCAGCGAGCAATTGACCTGGCCAGACAAAAGGGGCCGCTGCATAAGCGCACGGCCGCGCGCCGCAAGTCTCAGCTTATGCGCCGCATAGCAGCCCTGCAGTCCAAGGGCGTTTGAGGCCGCTGCTTGCCTTTAGCCGCCCAGGCTAAAGCTCGCCCTGGCGTGTGGTTCCCTCTGAGACTCTTGCAAGACCTGAAGTTAGCCGACCTAAAACGAGGGAGCTGTACAACTGTGCGCCCCGACCTTGGGCCTATAAACGTGCCCGGGAAGCGACTTTTGCAACAGTTTCCCTCTCGACCGAGTACAACGCGCCGCCCCTTCCCGGCGGCGCGTTGTTGTCCGACGCTCATATATGCCGCCTCCGCTGCTACCGGCGGAGGTGCATGACAGCAGCAGGTTTTGCAGGCAAGACACCGGGTGACTATTGCGAAACCAACGTCTCGCAGGTAAGTCGCGCCCACGGAGTATTTGTTGCAGGTGCAAACCTGCGCGGTATAAGGACTGGCAGCCACGTGTGGACAAGTTTTGCAACAGTCACCTAAGCGATATGGGCCTTCAACCGCCCTCAAGGGATGCCCGCTGAAGGGAGCCTGCCCGGAAGCCCCGCGGCTGAGCGAGTGAAGGCACCGCACCATGCCTGTCCCGAGACTATCCCTGCAGCGCAGCCGGTGGCCATCCTCCCTGCCAGGCTGCCTTGCCACGGATACTGCCGCATTGTAAGGAGCCTGGAGGCGGCGAGATGGCTCCTTGCCGGGAGTGATGCCAGGACGCTAGGACTGCTTGCCAGCAAGGAGGGCACGGGTGATTTCCGCAACACGCCGGCCCTGGTAGCGCGCGATGGCAAGCTCGTTCTCGCTTGGCTGACGGGAACCATCAGGGCCAGCTATGGTTGTGGCGCCGTAAGGTGTGCCGCCGGTGATTTCGTCCATTTTGTGCAGTTCAGGCGTGGCGGAGGGTATGCCCACAAGAATCATGCCATGGTGGAGAAGAGTTATCATGAAACTCAGCAGGGTGCTTTCCTGGCCGCCGTGCTGACTGGCAGTGGAACAGAACACGCTACCAACCTTCCCGATGAGGGCGCCTTTCATCCATAATCCACCGGTCTGGTCGAGGAAGTTGCGCATCTGGGCGGCCATGTTACCGAAGCGCGTAGGGGTGCCGAAGATAATTGCGTCGGCGTCGGCCAGAACCTTAGGCGTGGCGACGGGAATATGGGCAAAGGCTGCGCGCGCCGCAGCCGCGCCGCTGGCCTGAAGTCTTTCTTCGGGCACAAGTTCCGGCACCTGATACAGCTCCACCTCGCTCCCCTCCACTTCTCTGGCCCCTTCGGCCACAGCCTCCGCCAGTCGGTATACATGACCGTACATGCTGTAAAACACGATAGCTATCTTCATCCTCCTCACTCCATTACGACTTGGTGGCGACGGACATAGAACCAGAGCGCCAGGGCAATCCGGTAGATTAACTTGTCCGCCTCTTTCACACGGAACCCGTTTAGAGGGTTCTCACCGGGCCCCTTGCGCGGCCCTTTCGCATTGTCATGGGTCTGCCCAGATGCAGGCATAGCCGCGGGTGCGGAGAAGCAACACCGGCGGCGGCCTTTTGACAGGCCATTGAAGTCTTCTGCGTGCTCTGCCGAAGTCCTTTCTCGCCGCTGCGCAAAGTAGGCACCACGAGGAGGGAAAGTCAATGCAGCCGTCGGGATTCCTGGTGATGGCACTGATTGGCGCGCTGCCACCGAATCTTCCGCCGGTGGTGACGGTAGGGCGGACGGCACAAGCGCCGGTGGTGGACGGGGCAATGGGGGACTCGTGCTGGCAGTCTGCGGCGGTGGCGGCTCCCTTTGTTCTGCTCGGCACCGCCGACCTGCCCACTCAGCAGACAGTGGTCCGCCTTTGCTACGACGCTGAGAGCCTGTATGCAGGCTTCTGGTGCTGGGAAGACAACATGGCGGCCCTGCATCTGGCCGCCAAGGAGCGCGACGCCACTAACGCCTGGGCTGATGACTGCGTGGAAGTCTTTCTGGCTCCTGACGGTCGCGGCGATGTCTACTATCACGTCATTGTCACCGCTGCGGGCGTGATAGCCGATGAAGTTTGCCGCACAGGTGGCCAACGCGAGATGGCCTGGGACTTTGCTGGCCAGGCGGCTGTGGGGCGCAGTTCTCGCGGGTGGACATGTGAAATCGCTCTGCCCTTCTCTGCCATGGGTGATCCCAGTCTTTCCTCGCCATGGCTGGCGAGCTTTGCCCGTGGTGAACATCCGCACAGCGAATGGTCTGCCTGGCCCGCCCTGGTGGGGGGATTCCACGAAACCGACCGCTTCGGCCGAATACTTTGGAGAGACTCGCCAGCGGTGATCGGACTATCTGTGAAGCCCTTGTGGGTCGGTCTCAATGCTGTGCAATTGACTGCGCCGCCTGGCGGTCAGGCGCTGCACGCTGAGGCAGTAGTCGTGCGTGACGGTGGCCAATACCGCAAGTCCCTGCAGGCTCAGGGAGATCGGCTTTCTTTCTGGCTGAACGACGAAGGAGAAGGTTTCTTTCGACTGGTGATACGGGCCGCGCCGCCGGCCGGCCAGGAGGTTGTCAAGGCACCAGACGCCTTCGCCACGCCACCAATACATTTCTACATTCCGCCAATCACTCCGTTCCTTGATGAAGCCGCCGGGCGGCTGGCGACGGCCACCGCGGTGCTGCAACCGCTAAAGCGCGACGTTCGGGTGCTAAAGTCAGACCTGCGCCGGGCCTATGCCGACCATGCGGAAATCAGTCAGGATGTGGCCCTGGCTAAGGCTCGCGCAGAAGCAAGCGACGAGGCCTGGGCGGCACTGCGCGAGCGGGCCGCCAAGCTTTCGCAGGATGCTTTCCTGCTGCTGGCCCGGGCATGGACCGCCGCGCGCGTACCTGCAGACCCACAGCCGAGTTTTGCGCTGGGCTGGCAGAACTCCCTGATAAAGCTGCGACGCGACGACACACGAGTGAATCTCAGTGGCCCAATAACCCTTTCAGCTTGCCGGGGCGAAGGCGAAAGCGCTCAAATCGTAGTCATCGCCCTGGATAAACCCGTGCCCATTGAGAAGGTCACAGTATCACCTCTGCGGCGCGATGGCACGGGCGAGGAGTTGCCGGCCAGTGCGGTGCGACTTTTCCGCGTGGACTACGTGCACACGCGGCCGCCAGCTTACCCCGTGGACTATGTAGGCTGGTGGCCGGACCCGCTGGTGCCGCCGGAGCCAGTCGAGGTGGCTCCTGGGGAGCTGCAGCCCTACTGGGTGACGATTTATGTTCCGGCCGACGCGCGACCAGGCCTTTATCGGTCCCGGGTCTGGGTACGGGACGCGGAAGGGGGCGTGCTGAGCTGGCCCGTCCAGCTTCACGTATGGGACCTGGTGCTACCGTGGCCCAGCCGACTCAAGACCGCTTTCAGCATGCTGCCAGCCTACGACCAGTGTCTCTGGTACGGCTTTGAGGGCCTGCCGCCCAGAGACTACCGCCTGCGTCTGTACGAGCTGCTCTTCGAGCACCGGCTGAATCCAATGTCATTGTACTGGGACCAGATCTGGCCGCCACGGGAAGACCTGGAATGGTGTGTCAAGCGCGGACTGAATGCCGTGAACATCCGCTACGTCAGCAATGCCGACCCAGGCGTGATGGACTATGTCAAGGAGCAGGCCGACTGGCTGCGGGAAAAGGGTTTTCTGCCCTTGGCTTACGTTTACGGGTTTGATGAAGCTGGCCCAAGCTTATGGCCTGCGCTGCGCGAGACCTATGCTAAAGTGCGTGAGCTAGTGCCGGACCTGCCAAGGGCGTGTACAGTGGCTCCCAACGAACAACTGGACGGTTATATAGACATCTGGGTGCCGCTGACTGCTTCCTACGATCACCGCGAGGCCGAGAAGCGCCGGCGAGCTGGCCAGGAAGTCTGGTGGTACATCTGCTGTGGGCCGTGGCATCCTTACTGCAATTGGTTCATTGACTATCCCGCCACCGACGCGCGGGTGATTTTCTGGCAGACCTTCAAGTACGGCGTGACGGGATTCCTGTACTACGAGATTGCCATGTGGCGCACCAACTTGATTACCGAGCCGTCGGCAGACCTGACCCAAATACCTCATGAGGATGAGGCTGTCCGAAAGGCCATCGCCGAAGGCAAACGCTGGCCCGACGTACCCTGGAACACTTTCACTTTTGCTCGCTTCAACGGTGATGGGTTGCTCATTTATCCTGGGCGCAATCAGACGCCCTTGCCGTCGCTTCGGCTTGAGGTCATTCGCGACGGCATCGAGGACTACGACCTGCTCAGCTTGCTGAGGGACCTGCGCCGTCAAATCTTCAGCGGCCCTGTCCGGTACAGACTGGCGGACGGCCCCGTTTCAAAGGCCGGGGAGCTGCTGGCCGTGCGCCCGGCGGTTGTGAAGGACCTCACGCATTACACGAGTGACCCAGTAGCTATCTTGCGCGAGCGCGAGGCTGTTGCAAAGGCGGCGCTGACTCTAAAGTCGGCGCTGCAAAGGTAGTCGAGGAGTGCGGCGTTTTATCCGCATTTTTCCGTCGTGTAGCAGGCAATAATAGGCTTGAGCATCTGCGGCTTAGGGGTGCCATGCCCGCGGCGGCCCTTCGTTGCATCGTGTCGGGTGGCACCCGACCAGAAAGGCTGCGCATTGCATGCAGCACAAAAGGTTGAAAAGGAAGCTGGGGACAGCCATCTTGAGGGTATTCTGCAAAACAAACCGACTTTTCAGACCAGCGCAGAAGCTTGCGAACTACCCGCGCCCCGGGGAAACAAGCGGTCTTCACCGGGCGGTGCAAAGAAACCGGGTTCGAAGACGGCTTTTGGGAGCATTCCCGAACCGGCTACACCCCAACACCTCGCGAGGAGGTGACTAGATGCGGGCCAGGTTGTGTCTGTTCTTACAGGTGGCTTGTCTCGGAGCACTGGCTGTGTGGCTGGCCGGTGCATTGTCGGCCCAGCAAGCCCCCGGCGGAAAACCGTCTCTGAACATCTACCGGACTCTTGCGATTCCGTGGGTTGGTGCCCAGGTGGAATACCGTGCAGTGTTGACCGACGCCGTAGCTGGGTCGCGTTGGGAAGTTGTTCTCCTTCGGCGGCACGGCAAAAACGAAGAAGTGCTGGCGCGGGGTGCTGTAACGGCGGGCGAGGATGGGAAAGCATCCCTGCCGGCCAGCGCGGTCTTCCAGAAAGCAGCTTGGTACACTATCGAGGCACGGGCCACGGCCCCGGGCAAGCCGCCGCTGCAGGCGACCCTCCAGGTGCCCGTGACTGCACGGCGCGTGGATTTTGCCTGGTATCAGGCCGAGGCGGGCCACGAGCTCCGCTGGCCGACCGTGCAGCTCTCGTGCCCCGAGGAGCACAAGGACTATTGGAAAAACCGGGGCGTGATTCCCGCCCGGTGGTGCGGGGCTGCCTGCGGCGCTGATAAGCCCATCGAGCACTTCATCCGCGGCTGGAGTAGCCACGAAGCCATAGCCATTGACGAGTTCCTTGGCCCTCCGGAGCACCTCGAAAAGTTCTATAAGGCCCTCGTGGAGGCCCGGAAGCTCAACCCTAGCGGTTTCATCGCGGTGTGGTTTTCGGGCGGTGGGGAGTACTGGCCCAGACTGCGCGACGTGATTGACCTGTTCCTGCCGGAAATTTACCTCAACTATCTCGGCTTTAATCTCTCACGCTTCGACTCCTACATCCGCCACGCACGCGAGAGCGGCTGTTTTGACAAGATGCTGCCGGGGCTGGGCATAAATGTCGTCACGGATGACAAGGGTAACGTGCGCGGCAGGCCCAAACCAGAAGAAATCGTGGCCCAGGTGCGCTATCTCAAACAGATAGCTCCTGACCTGCGGGGCCTGGCGTTTTTTACTTACAGCAGCGCGGAGCCCGCCGTGCGGGAAGCGGCGGACCAGGCTTGTGAGGATTATTTCCTGCGTCCGGTAGCAGACCTGGTGGACTTTCGCATAAGTCCCGTGCGTGGCCGGCCAGGGGATTCTGCCACCGCTTACTTCACTGTCCGCAACGCTGGCGGGATGCCGGCCAGCAGTCTTCAACTGTGGCTGGTAGATGGCGCAGAGAAGAAACTGGCGTGGAAGGGCGGCCTTGAGGCCGGGGCCGAGAGCAAGCTGTCCTTCACCTGGCGGCCGCGGCCTGGCTGGCGAGAAGCGACGCTGAAAATCGCGCCGGTGGCTGGGGTGACAGTTTTGCGCGGCGAGCAGCAAGCCGCCGTAGTGCGTCTGGCCTCCGCAGCTCCGCTCGCTTTTTCTCGGCACGTGCAGCCACCTGCCGGTCCCGTGCCGGTGTTCTTGCCAGTGTCCAAGGAATTTGCGGTCTCTGCGGCCGCTCCTGTTAGCCCCGCCGGGAAAGTCGCAGCGGGCCCGGCCGCACCGGTCCAGATTATTGACGGCCCGGATGGGCGCCGCGCTGTGTGGCTGGACGCGCAGTCTGTCGGCGGCCCCAAGCTCTGGCAACTTTCCCAGGCGCAGCCACCGGCCAAGGAAGCCGTCCACACCTCCAGCGAGGGAGCCACCTTCACAGTCGCCTCTGGCAGGGCAAGCTTTGTCCTAGATGCCTCGCAGGACGCACTTACTTCCATCAAATTCGACGGGCATGAAATACTGGCCTCGCCATGGAAGATGAGCTGGGAAGCGTGGCGAGGTTTCGGTGAGCCGACAGTCGAGTGTGGCCCGCTCGGTTGCGTAATCACTGTTCCGGTGCGCAATGAGCTTATCGAGGGATATTCCAGGTATGCCTTTGTGGGTGGCTTTGCAGAGATTACGCGGTGGTTCCGGCCGCTGGCCGGAGAAGTGGAAGTGCCCGGCGCCGGAGAAGGTGCTCGTTTGGAACAGCGCCCCGGGTCTTTTGCATCCATGTTCGGCCTGGGCAGCCCCGTTGGTACCGGCCGGCTTGAGGTGACAAGCGAGTACCGCGACCTGTACTTCGGCCAGATTTCGCTGGCGCCCGAGCACTGTGAGCGGGCTGGGTGGCTGGATTTCGCGTGGGATGAGCCGTATCCGGTGGGGATGGGTGTGGCCATCGCGCGCAAGTGGGCCATGCAGGCGTCGCGCGTAGACTACGACGTCACGCGCCTGTATGACGCTGCGGACTGGATTGAGATAGCCTACGTCTGGGGCAGGCCCGTCGCCGTCGGCGAGGAGTGGTCACGGGTGTACCTGGTGCCACACGGGCCGATGGCGGTAGACCGTGGGCAACCTGTGCCGGCCCAGGCTCTTTATGACAGCGTGCGGCTGCCTGCCCAGCTAATAAAGTAACCATTCGCCTCACCTGGGCGCACACTTGCCATCTTTTTCGGCGCTCTTCTGGCAGGCGCGTGCGGCCGAAGCAGCGCGAAAAACTTTCTGAAGGGGAGCGTGGGGGGTAGCCCCTTTCAAAGGTGCCTGTTGCACAACCCACCTTTGCGCACGCTGACTTCCCTAGCGAGTACGACCTTGGGACCGCAAAGATAACACCTTCTGCGCCCTTCAGCCCCAAGATGGGCGTTTTGCAACGGTTTCCAATCGGTTTCCACACAACACCTTTTTCAAAGGGCGTCCTCCAGAATGACTCTTTGCAGAAGGGACTCTTGAGAAGACCCGCCGGAGCATTTTACTCGCTGCTAGTGGCCATGTCCGCGCCCTTGTGAGGAGGAATCGCGAAAGCTTCGCAGAAGCGCTGTACTGTTCACTGAGGCAACCGTTTTTGGCATTGCCCCGAAGGAGGAAAGAAGCCTATGAGCGGACCGAATTTGGTTTGGGCGCTGGCGCGTATGGGCCTGCTGGCGGCAGCGGCCTCGGCTGGAGAAGTAAGATATGGCATCGGCCAATGGCCGGAGCGCGGGCATGGAAATCACCGGGCAGTTTTGCGTGTCTCCGAGCAGGCTGATGCTGTACGGGCGCATATCGAGTGGCGCCGCCGCGACCGAAATCCCGAAAAGAAAGCCGTCCTGGTCTTCGACTCGCAGGGCCAGCGCGTCATGAACGTTGTCTGCATTGAGGTGCGGCGCGAATATGGCGACATCGTCTTCCAGCCCATCAACGGGCCCGGTGAGTACTACGTCTACTACCTGCCCTACAATCCCGGCGTTGGTAACTTCGATGACCCCGGCACGTATTTCCCACCCGAAGACACGGCCTCCCCGCAGTGGCGAGCGGCCAATGGCCTTACGCCCGAGGGTATAGCTGAAGGCCGCTGGCGCAATCTACCGCAGGCGGAGCTTGTTGAAATTCAGGCGCGTGGCGAATTCCACCGCATGGACCCCATGGAAGTCATCGCCACCGAGGAAGAAGTGCAAGCCCTGCTGGCCGCCCATTCCGGCCGGACCTATCTGCTCTTCCCGGAGGACAGAAAATTCCCCATCAGGATGCCTGACGACCTGCCCTATCGCTGGATACAGCTCGGCCCGAGAGAAGAATTCGAGGGTCAGGCCCAGCCCAACGAGTACTATTGCTTCCAGATAGGCGTCTGGGCGGCCCGCAGGGCCATATCGGACGTAAAGCTAACTTTCAGCGACCTGGTGGGACCGGGCGGAAAGAAAATAGCTGCGCGGGAATTTACCTGCTTCAACCTTGAAGGCACAGACTGGCTGGGCCGGCCGATGAAGAAAAAGTTCGACGTGGCCGAGGGGATGGTGAGGGCGCTGTGGTGCGGTTTTATGGTGCCGCGAGACGCGCAGGGGCTTTATCAGGGGACTGTACGGGTCCAGCCCATCGGCGCCGAGGCGACAGATGTAAAACTGCGGATAAACGTAAGCGGCCCCGTCCTGGAAGACCACGGCGATAGCGAGCTCTGGCGTATGTCGCGGCTGCGCTGGCTGAACTCGACCCTTGGCATAGATGACGAAGTGGTGCCTCCTCTGACGCCGCTTAAGGTCAAGGGCGATACGGTGGAGTGCATCCTGCGGGCGGTGAGGTTCGGCCCCACGGGCCTGCCGGTGAGCATCAAAGCAAACGAGCGTGAGATACTTGCGCGGCCTGTGGAATTCCTGGTCGAGACAGAACGGGGTGTTGTCAGATGGGCCAGCGCAAGCAGTCGCACCACCAAAACCAAACCGGCCGCAGTCTGGCGAGAAGCCACCGCTTCCGCTCAGGACGTGTCCCTGGCGGTCAGCACCAAGATGGAAGCCGACGGCTGCATCGAGTACAGGGCCACGCTACGGCCTAAGAAGAATCTTTTTGTTAGGGACATCCGCCTGGAGCTGCCGGTTCGCGCGGACATAGCCAAATACATGATGGGACTGGGCTGTCGGGGCGGGTATCGGCCGGCCTCCTGGCGCTGGAAGTGGGACATCGAGCGCGCGAATAATCAGTTATGGATTGGTGACTACGACGCTGGCATTCAGTTAACGCTCCAGTTGCCGCAGGACGTGTGGGTGGGGGATTTTCATGATACGGGCCTGCCGGAGTCGTGGCACAACGACGGTAAGGGCGGCTGTGATGTGGTCGAGGAGCGCGGCCAGGTCCTGGTGCGCGCCTATACGGGCGACCGCCAGCTTCGGAGAGGTCAGGAGCTTCAATTCCGCTTCCGATTCATCGTCACACCCGTCAAGCCCATTGACCGCAACCACTGGAACTGGCGCTACGGGGACGTTTCGGGCGACGGAAATATCCTGCATGTCCACCACGCGAGCTGGGAGAACCCCTACATCAACTATCCCTTCATCTACGCCGACCGCCTTGCTGAGACCGTGCGCAACGTCAAGTCCATAAAGACGCGGCGGGGCGACGGGATGCTCATTTATCCGGCCGAGGGCAACATAAATCCTGAGCGGGGCAGCCTGCACGTCTGGGCACGCATACTCTTTGACCCGCACGAGGGCAAGCCCGGCGATGCCCGGTATAATCACTCTCTTTTCGGTCTGGAGTGGCCTAATGGGGACGCGGTTGGCTTCTACTGGAACGTTGACGACCGCGGGATGAGGGCTTACGTGCGCGAAGGTCCGCCGGAACGCAACCAGTATCCCATCCTTTTCGGCACTCACCAGCCCGACTGGCAGAAGGGCCAGAGGCATCTGTTGACGCTATCCTGGGGCGACCAACTGGCCATTTACGTGGACGGGAAGCTCCAAGGCGCCGGGCCATACCGCGGCACGCGCCCGACTCCTCTCGCCGGCGCAATGCTGGAGTTCAGGGGCGAGTTTGCCCTTGACGCGATAAAGATTACCGACCAGCCCTACGT
>JANZZA010000293.1 GCA_026419655.1 Armatimonadota bacterium
GCCATCTGCAACACGTAGCGCCGAGGACTGGGGAAGTATGCCAGCCGAAACATCTTGTACTCTATGCTGACGCTTAGCACCTCAGGCCGACGTAGGAGTACAGAAGTGCCGTCGAAAAGGCGCTCCACATGCGTGGGTAGCTCGGCGAGACCCATCATCTCCCGCACAGCACGGTCCCAGCTCAACTCAACCCGGACATTCTGTGCCCCCAGCCGCCGCGCAAGCCAAAGCCACAGCTTTTCCTCCACGACGAAATACTTGTTCAGGTAATGCATCACGGGGCCAATGGGCTTGAGCGCTACCGCCGTCATATATGGTAGCAGCAGCGGGCTAGCCGCATAGATACGCCCTTGTAGCGCAGCCCGCCGGAGCCCTTCCTCACCACCGTCAGGCGCTTCCACGGCCGAGTACGGATACCCTACGCCACGAGGAAACCGCGCGCCACTACCGTAAAGCGGCACCAATCGCTCTAACTCCGGATCCGCCATAAGTTCCTGGGTGCGGAACATCTCGAAAAAAGCTGGCTGAATCAGGTAGCCGTCGAAAGGAACCAGCTTGAGCACATGAGCCCCGCCTGGCTGGCCAGGATGAATCGCTATGGCTAGGCCGCCCTGCTGGTGGATTTCCTCCACAGTGCGGGAGGAAGTCATGCCGTCGGGCACACGGCTGCGGACGAAGATAGCCAAGACGCTCCCGGAAAAGCTATCAACAGTCTGACCTGGGATGACCACGAAGTCGGGGGGAAGCAATCCTTCGCGCTTCAGTTGGTAGACCACGTTTTCTGCGTCGCGCGCTCCGGCCATGGTGTTGCGGTCGGCCACAACCACAGCCTTGAGACCCCTCCGCGCTGCTGCCACCAGTATTTCGCGAAGCGACGACGCGGAATCGTGGCTCGCATAAGAAAGCACTCGTAAGTCCACTGCCACTTCGCCTTCTCCAACGGAAACCTTTGCCAGCGATGGCTTAAGGCGCTCCAAAGCCTCGACGGCCATGCTGTAGAGGGCATCGCGGAAAACCGTTGTAGGCTGCTTGAAAAGGGTCCAGGCAAGGTCCTCAGGTGCGGCATGCCGGTGGACCGCTGCATAAAGAGCCAGAGCCTCAGCCGCGCGGCGCCGCTCTCGCGGGTCTTCGTCCAACATTGCTACCCGCTCGGCAGCGAGAGCATAGGGATTCACGCGCCCCTGCAGCAACCGCGGCTCCGCGAGCAACTCCTCGCGGAAATCAGACAACTGCTGCCCCGGAAAGCCCTGCGGCCAGTACATTGGCAGGTATTCCAGCGGCGGGCACTGCCCCCATGAAGCAGCGCGAGCCTCAGCCGTGATGCGCTCGCCATCCGGCAGGAGCAGTGTAGGCTTCAGTCGGCCACGCCAGGGAACAGTCAAATCCACGCCAGCCGCCTCAACAAGCTTACGGACAAGGCCACTGTCAAAGCCGAGGCCACAATGAGAGACCAAGGGTGGTGGAGGTAATGGGCCGGTGGTCGGTTCCTGACTGGCGGGTGCCTCGTCACCGGCTTGGCCCGAGGTCACAGCGATGGGAACTGACTCATCCGCCTGGCTTGAACTGCCTGAGATCTCATCCGGGCTCTCTGCGGCGAAGACTTCCGCTCCCGGGTTATCCCCCGGGTCGCTCGTGGCATCCCCTCCGAGTGGAACCTGCTGCTCGGTAGTCCCATCATCTTCTTCCGCCCCAGCGTCAACCTCATCGTCAGCAATGCCCTCTTCGCTTTTGCCGGACGGAATGCCAGGCTCCTCTCTCTCACCCGGCAGTTGTGCGGCCACCAGACTCACAAACGAACGGCCGGCACGCTCTCGGGCAAAACAATGCGACGGGGAGGGACGGTTCACCAGTGCCGGGCCCCCGCCATGCGCCCTGGCGGCCTGGGGTATCGAGACGGTATACGCTACCACCAAGGCAATGAAAACGCCCTGGAGTGGCGCGAATCTCCTACGCTGGCCCTCCATTGGTCTCGGCCGGCGATGACACCTGTGTAAGAGATTCAATCCATTTGACCTTTCCATCTATCACAGCACGGACGGCTAAGAGCAACTCCCTGTCTGCCGCCAGCAGGTGCCTCGCTACTTCACTGTCAGCCAACCGCTTACGGAGTTTCTCGCCGGCCACGCGGGCCACATCAGCCAAGTTCTGAACAAGCGGATGCTGAGGCATCTTATGCACCTCCACACCAGCGATCCTATTATACACATCCGCACCACCAAGCGGCAGATCTGGTCGCGCCGGTACTGCCCGCGACGTGGACTGCCACTACACCACGGGGACGCGACGGCCCCCTCGCGCCGGGATTGTTAAGTGGTATTGGGGCCTTCCCTCAGGCCAGCTCCGGGCGGCCTTGCAAGTCCTCTTGCGAAGGGTTTTCTAAGAAACGTTTCTGGGGCAACCCTTTGGAGCAATACAGAGGAGCCCCTTGCAAAACGGACGTTTTCGGTTTAGTCGGCACATAAAGTGTTACCTTTACAGCGTCATTGCTGCGCATGCTAAGGAAGTCAGCGCCTGCAAAGGTCGGTTGTCCAACAGACACATTGGACAAGCGCAGGCGGCAC
>JANZZA010000310.1 GCA_026419655.1 Armatimonadota bacterium
AAGCCTGCGGGCCCGGACAGCTTCGTCGCGGCCTGTCACAAGCTCGCGCAATCGCGGCCACGAAGCATAGGCCATGTAGCCAACCAGGACGAAATACGCGCCCATAGTCTGGGACGCAGTGAAGGCCTGAGCACAAGCGTGGGCCCAGCCGCGGAAGGGTAAACCCAGGGCCGTCGCAAAAACCTCCTGCCCCCGACACAGCAGAAAGAATACCCATAAGCTCAGCAGAAGCTCCGACGGCAGTAGATAGAAGAATCCCACCGCAGCCACGGACATGTACATCGGCGTGTACGCCATGCCATACCAGGGCCGGCCGGTCAGGTACTGGTTCAGCACGACCTGAAGAGGTATCTGGGGCACCACCGGCCAGATCTGGTGCGCGCCGTTTATGCCGAAGACAATCACGGGCACGCTAAAGCCTATCCAGGTAAGCTTATTGCGCAGGAAATGACGGGATTGCTCGGGATTGAGCATTTCGAGGGGCAACTGGACAAGCGGGAAACTGAGAAGCTCGTGGTCAGCCCAGAGCCTGTAGAGAATCGCCGAAGTGAAGAGCATGAAGGCGTATACCAGGGCCACCAGCACGAGCCAGGCGGCGGTGGGAGCCAGCCACGGGCGCCATGGGATGGACTGTCCTGGCCGAAGCCCCTCGAAAAAGGCCGCCGCAATCGGCTGACGAGGCCCACCGGTCACATCCCAGGGCACCATCCACGGCTGGACGTGCTTGAAGTAAAGCTCCTGCCACTTGTTAGTCGGGTCCGCGTAATAGTTGAGGCCCACTTGCATTGGGATGAGGTCTTCCATAAGGCCGCGCGAGGTGATCATGCTGGCGAAAAGCATGAAACAGTACACGACCAGCATTTCGCGGGCGGAAAGGGCAAGGGGCTTCCAAAGGCGCGCAGCTACCCGGTTGGCCAGGATGAGCAAGAAGGTTGCAGCCACAACGACTGGCGGCAACTGAAGGAAACCTATCATGATCTGGCCAGTGATGAGCTCAGCCCAGGCCACGACGAATATCACCGCAGCGCCGATGAGGGCAGCGGCGAAAAGGGCCTTGGCAGTGAAAAGGCTGCGGTCGCTGGTAGCAGGCCGACCTGGCGCAAGACCTGCCCGCTCGCGGTTGCGCACCGACTGCATCATTGCCACACCTCAACACGATAAACGGCCACAGTGGCCCGGTCGGCGATCAACTGCAAAGTCCCCGGCTGGAAGCCGGGGCAGGGGGCATCGGCCTGGTGATGCTCGTCTATCATCGCGCTTACACGGCCCGCACGCACGTCCAGGACCATTGTGTGCTCATTGCCGTCATTAAAACTGTCGCCCGTTGCCTGGCCTTCGCGTGCCTGTCCAGCTAATTCGAGAAGCCAGAAATTTGTGCGCGACCAGTCCCGGTCCGCCCCGATGCCCATGTGATACGTGAAGGTAACGGCTGAGCCGTGCTCCTCGGCCAGGCTGAGGCCAAAGCCTGCTGGTCTGGCACCGAACCGGCCAGTAAAACGATATTGGACGGCGACTGTACAGTCCGAGCCGTTAAGAGGCAGGGAAACGGCGCTGGTCTTGTTTTCGTCGGCATGATGCAAGCAAGGGCGTCGGGGTAGACTCAGCTCTTCTGGTGCCGTCCGGGCAAACCAGATGCGGCCGCCACCAGGATAAGCCTCGGTCTCGTAAAGCACGCTACCAACGCCGCCATCACGCAGCGCAACCGAGGAGACGTAGCTGCGGTCGTGGAACCCCACCGTGGCG
>JANZZA010000359.1 GCA_026419655.1 Armatimonadota bacterium
CGGCGCACACTGCCCACACTGCCAGGGCCCGAGCAAAACCCGGGCTCCCTAAAAGCCGCCCATCTGTCCGCCAGCTTTGCGTGGGCCAGGCACCAGGGACCGACAGCCGTCTTGTGCGCAATTCTTTTCGGGGGGCAACCCTTTGAAAAGGGTTGTCCCCCAGACCCCCTTCCCAAACTTTTTTCTGTTGCTTCTGCCGGTCCTGCTCTGCGACGCGCTGCACGCGGCCCTGTCTATGCCGCTCAGGCACCGACCCCTTCGTGGTGGCGTCACTGCTTGTCGCCCGTCTCCCAGGCCAGCAGCGGCTGGTCGAGCACAGCCAGCTGGCGGCCGCGGATGATGAGGTCCAGCTCGCGCTGGGTGGCAATGCGGGCTTCTTCAAGGGCCTGTTTGGGCGCGGTCTTCCCGTAAACGGCGGCCTCGACGGCTCTTGCAAGCTCGCGCATATACCGGGCTTGCACGGGCATGACAGGCCGCTGGTGGCGACATTCCTGAAGGATTTGGAAGAACATGCCGTAATGCTTGCGTTTGCGGACTTTCTGGAAATACGGCGAGGCCCTGTAGCCGGGGAAGAGACCCGTGTGCTGGCCGACAAGTTCAGTGCCTTCTTCGGTGGCGCAGAGCCAGCGGACGAAATCCCAGGCCTCAGGCACGTTTTGTGCGCCGGCCGGTATGGCTACGCACCAGCCGCCCACCCAGGAGCTATGCTGCTCGCCGTCCGGCGGCGCCGGTATCCAGGTCACTCCGTAGTCCAGGTTGGGGGCGTAGCGGGCCAGGTCGGCTATGCCGCCGATGTGCAGGCACATCATGGCTACTTTTCCGGTGATGAAGGGGTTTTGCTCGGCGGAGCCGAAGGTCTGAGCCAGGCTGGAGACCTTGGTGACGTCGTATTCCCTGGCGAAGCTGGCCATCCATTCAAGGGCTTTGACCACTTTCGGGTCGTCGCAGGTTATTCGCTGGCGTTCATAGTCGAAGAAGTCGCCGCCGAAGGCCCAGCCCCAGGTGAAAATGGAGTTGGCCGGGCCGTACTGCGCCCAGGGGATGAGGCCGATGCGCACAAGCTCGGCACCTTTGCGTCTGGTGGTTGCTCTCGCCACACGGTTTAGTTCTTCGATATTGCGCGGGGGCCTGTCAGGGTCCAGTCCTTCCTCGCGAAAGACTTCCTTGTTCCAGGCGAAGCCGAAGTTGGGGTCGGCGCAGAAGGTCAGGGCCCAGACGTCGCCGCGATAAACATTTTGGCGCCAGCAGGGACCGAAATAGTCTTCCGGGCCGATGCCGGCTTTCTTACACGGGTCCGTCAGGGGCGTCAGAGCACCCCATTCTGCCCAGGATGCTACCTGCGGGCCGTCAACAAAGATAACCTCTGGCGGGCGCCTGGCGGCCACCGCAGTGAAGAACTTCTGGTTTGTCGCCAGGTCGTTGGCGGCGAAGACCGGCCGCAGGTCAATCTCGGGGTGCCGGCGCTGGTAGGCCTCACAGACCTTGCGGAAGCCCTCGGCCATGGTCCCGCCCCAGACGTGCCAGACGCGGACGGTTTTCTTAGAGCTTTCGGGGCTTTGCCGTGGGCCGCAACCGCTGATTATGGAGAGAACTACGAGGTAGCTAAGCACGCTAGCAGTAATCAGCGACCGACTGGGCCGCAAGAGCCCGCGCGGTCGTAGCACCGCGAAAAAGTCTCCGAAGGGGGTCTGGGGCACAATCCTTTTCAAAGGGTTTCCGCCAGCAGGGGGAATCCCCCTTTGGGCAAAAAGCGGGTTTCCCCCTGCACCCCCTCCCCGTAAATGCTCGTGCTCCCTGGCGGAGATGCGCTGGCACCGCCGGCACCGCCAAGAGGACAACAACATTGCAGGCAGCCGCGCTGGCCCTAACAGCTTGAAAAAGTTCGGGAAGGGGGTCTGGGGGAGAACCCTTTTCAAAGGGCTTCCCCCAGAAAAAGGCTTTTCCCGCAGGTGTGGGTGTTGAGGGTTAATGTTTCTCCCGTTGGCCTTGGGGCACATGTCTTGGCTCATGGC
>JANZZA010000478.1 GCA_026419655.1 Armatimonadota bacterium
GTCAGTAACGTCGCTGGCGGCCACATTGTCGAGGTCGAAGGCTACTTGCTATCGGAAGAAGCTGCCCAAAAACTGGCCGCGCGTGAGCAGGCCTGGGCACAGCAGCCCGCCGGTTTTCACGGTGCCGTGGGCTCTACGGACGTGCGCTACTCCAGGGGCGATGTTCCCCAGGTGACTGGCGAAAAGGAATGGTCCGGGACGGCCTGGCGCGGTGAGCGAGTGAACGCGCAGTTTGTGCTCTGGACGGCTGACGGCGCTGCTCAGACTAGGCTTGTGGTCTCGCCTTTGCGCAGCGAGGCTGGTGAAATTCCGGCGGCGTGCGTGGAGGCACGGTTTGTGCGCTACGTGCTCGCCGACGGCCAGCTTGTGGCTGACGTGATTGATACGGCCGGAAGGTTGGACATCCCGGCGCGCACGGCACGGCCGGTATGGGTGACCATAGACGTGCCCGCCGACGCCTGGCCCGGCACTTACACTGGCACGGTGACAGCCGCAGCAGCAGGCGGGAAGAGGGCGGAGTTTGGCCTGCGCGTGGAAGTACTCCCGGCCGTCCTGCCGCCACCGAGCGAGTGGACTTTCTGGCTTGACCTTTGGCAGAACCCCTTTGCCCTGGCGCGGTACCACGGCGTCGAGCCGTGGTCGCCGGCGCATTTTGCAGTTCTTGAGCCGCATTACCGGATGCTGGCTGAGGCAGGCCAGAAGTGCATCACGACGACCATCGTCCACCAGCCCTGGGGCACCCAGACCTTTGACCCGTATGAGAGCATGGTCGAGTGGATATGCCATGCGGACGGCACCTGGAGCTTTGATTATTCCCGCTTCGACGCGCTGGTGGAACTTGCCATGCGCTGCGGCATAAGGGGAGCCATAAACTGTTATTCCATGGTGCCATGGGGAGACACATTCCGCTATCTGGACGCTGCCACGGGCGACTACCGGTCAATCCACGCGCCGCCGGGCACCGCGGAATATGCCCGCCACTGGCGGCCGTTTCTGATGGACTTCGTGGAGCACCTGCGGTCGCGCGGCTGGCTTGGGCGGACGGCCATAGCAATGGACGAGCGGCCGGCTGAGATGATGAAGCCCATGCTGGCGCTGCTTCGCGAGGTGGCGCCAGAGCTAAAGGTTGCCCTTGCCGGCGGAAACGAACCGGAGCTGAAGGACCAC
>JANZZA010000516.1 GCA_026419655.1 Armatimonadota bacterium
AGCCGTCACCACATTCGGATGCATGGGCAGCTTGACCCATTTGTCGGCCTCATTGAGGAACCCCTGGCGCATCTTCGGCTCGGCCAGGCGCTGGGGGAGGATTTCTTTCATCGCCAGGTCCGTGCCCCAGCCAAGATGGCGTACCCGCCACACCTGCCCCATGCCGCCATAGCCGAGGCACTCCTCCAGTCGGTACAAACCCGCCAGGACCTCCCCCCGGCGGCTCTCGGCCACCTCGGCCAAGGACTGGATGGAGCGGTCTGGGGCCTGGGCCTCGGCGCTGGCCGCCGCCCCCGCGGAACCCGTCACCGCAGGCCCTGTCACCTGACCCCGCTGCCGCGCCCGCCGGTAAGCCTCCACCTGCCGGCGAATGTCCTCCCGTTTTATGGGCGGCACGGTCCTCCCGCCTCCTCGCCCGAATAGCCTACCCAACCAACTGCCTGAAAAGCTCATGACTTGCACCCCTCCTCTCGGCGAGGCTGGCAACCGGCCAGCCGCGCCCGCGTGGATTGTGACACGCGCAAGTCTGTCCCCCCTGAGACAGCGAATGCCAAGTAACGCTGGCCCAGGTTTCTGTGTCCGCGCCGTCGCAACTACCAGTGCGCAGGGCACGCGTGGAAAGGCTTTTTCCAGGTGCGCTTTTGCTCAGGCACTCTTTCAGCGACGTGTTGGCCCCTCGTGGGCGTCCGGTGCGCCGTTTTCGGGTGCTGCGGGTGGCTGCCCGGCGGCGTTTTCGGGCCCAGCACGCTGGGTCTCTTCTTCGTGAGCATTCTGCCGCTGGACAGGTCCGGTCAACGCCGAGGCCATGCCTGTGCCGCTTTCCGCCAGGGCACCTGCAGGCACAATTAGCAGCGTGGTCTGGCCCCCGAGCGTGATGCGCGCCTGGCCGAAGGGCAAGTCCACGGTCCCTCCTCTGGGTATCGGTACGCCGTCCACGCTGCTGCCGTAGGTGCTGCCCGTTCCGTCGTTTCCGTGGTCATGGTATTTGAGGAGGCCTCTCTCCCTGAAGAGCCTGCCGTGTATACGGGAAACCATTCGGTGCTCATCGCTGAGGCAGATATCTGTCTGTGGGTCCGTGCCGCGTCCGATCCATATTTCGTCACCACGGAGAGCGAATTTCGCGCCTTGCTGGGGCCCCTCCACTATCTCGGCGTAGCCCCAAAGCGGCGCCGGCTCGAGCTTGCGGTGGGCCCGTCGCACATAGGCTGCCACGCCCAGCAATCCGAGGAAAAGAACAATGGCCGCCGGAAGGCCATACTTGATGAACGCCTCGATGGGGCTGTACATTCTGGTGCGTTTCAGCTCGTCGAGATACAGTCTACCGCCTTGTTGCACGGGCTGGCCTGTGATGAGATAGGTGGCCCCGAAGATTGGATAGCCCTCGTCGCGGGTGTGCAGGTCCTGGCGCCAGCGCACATGCACCACGTCTCCATAGTCGTCGCGCAGCGTGTAGACCCTAATGCCGGGGCCCTCTTCGGCTTCAACGATGTTGCCGGTGCGTCCTTTGACGGAGACGTTCTGACCGAGATAAGCGGACAGGTCCCGGACGCGCACAACCTGGGCCTCCTCGGCAGCGGCCAGGCCTAAGCCGATCACCTCCACAATCATCCAGAAAGCTACTTTTCTCATCTCGCTCCCTCCTCACGCGGAGTAGTAAGGGCCTGTCGGCCTGATTTATTCCTCCTCCAGGGGCTCGATGACGAGCAGGTGGGCGGGCACGGTAGTGTCGCGCAAGCCGATGCGCGCCAGTTGCTCGCGCAGCCGCAGGCACCCGCCGGTCACGTTCCCCCTCGCCAAGTACAACCGGACGCCCTCCCACAGCAAAGACACCTGCACCGGGCCATCCCTGGGCAACCCGTAAAGGTGCAGATGAAATGTGCCCTTTTCGTCGAATCGGGCCGCGGCGGGGGCAGGGCTTTCTCGGACGCGGCGCCCCACCCAGTCGGCCAACCGCTCCCGCAAGGCTGTGGCCCACTGCTCTGCGTCGTTGCTCGCATTCACGCCCTCGCCTTGCACAATCCGCCACGCGTTCGCTAGGGCCGACTTGCACCATGAACAAGCCCTCACGTGCTGAGCCGCGTTCTCAGGCAACATCTCCAGAGGCTCTCTATTTTTCCGCACTCCTTCTTCGGCTAGGTCAATGAGTTCGGCAAAGGTCAGACATTCATCGGAGCGGCGCGTGTCCTCTGGGGGTGTCGCATCGAGAATCTTATTAAACCACTGTCTGAGGATGGGCCTGAGGTTATCCTGGCTCACCGTTGCATCATCTCCGAGCAGCGTTTCGCTCTCATTACATAATACGAACGGCGCGGCAATTTCTGCCGGCCAGAGGCAAATTTTTTTTCGTGGGCCTCACACGACCGCGCGTCGTTGCCCACCGGCGACCGGCCGCACGTGCAGCCACCAGCTAGTCGTGGTTTGCATAGCCGTATCCGGGCAAGCATGGAACAGCACACGGCCCAACAGGGCAGCGGGGATAGATAAGCGCTCCATGCCCGCAGGCGTACCCGTGCATACCAGTTCAGCCCGGCTCCACACTTCCCCACCGGGCTGCTATTCGCCAAGGCAGTCGCCAAGGTGTCGGCGCGCTGCCGCAACTAGACGCCTTACTGCCGCAACGGAGCGTCCAGTAGCTGCAGCCAGTTCCTCCCAGGTAAATTCGAGCACGTCGCGCATGACGAGGCAAAGTCGTTCTTCTGGGGACAAGCGTGACAGACAGGTCTCCACCAAGGCTGTCTTGAGCATGCCCTCTGCCCGATGAGGAGAATCGGTAGCCGCATACTCCGCCGCTCGCCGCTCGAGGTCTTTGCGCCTTAGTCGGTCAACGCAAACCCGCAGGGCGTTGACCGACAGCCACGACTTGAAAGACCCTGTCGCGGCGTTATAGGCATCCCGTTTGCGCCACTTTCTCAAGAACACTTCCTGGGCTGCGTCTTGGGCTTCGTCGGGATCACCCAAAGCCGCTCGGCAGACGGCATATACGTATGGCCAGAACTCTTTATAGAGTTCCTCAAAACGCTTGGGCGATAGGAAGTTGCCACTTTCTGGCGGCATTCCCGTCGGTTCCCGACACGCCCAGCGGAGGCGTGCACAATCTTCCCTCTATTGCTCACGGCCTTCATTTTTCCTCTGCTTGTCAGGCAATCCTTCGTCCGGCGCTACACTTCGAGCGGAAGGAAGGATTGCCTGGCTCACATCCGACGTGAATCAGAACCGGTAGCCGTATCGTCTTGAGTCAGGCCAGCGAAGGTTCTTCGGCTTATGGGGTCCTGGTTGCGACCAAAAAGATGATGTAGCCCTTGGCAATAATCTGCCGGGGGTCGCAGAAACCTTGCAGGTATCGCACCCGTGGACAGCTATAGACCTGACCGCATGAGCGTGAATGAGAGCAGCCTGCACAGTTTGGCCATCGAGACTGCAGGACAGTTCGCGGCAGAGCCGAAATACCTCTCGCCAGTCCGTATTCCGGGAGGGGGCTGCAATGAGCGCCCACGATTTCCTGGCCGGGTGCCGGAAGAGTCCTGGCCACGTAAAAATGCCTGAGGGCATGACGCAGCGCGGCCTTTTTCTCGGCCAGGGCGACAAAGCAGCGGAAGTAGTGGTTGCCGTTTCGCCTTACAAACCTTCGCCGACCGTGCTGCGGGAAATGTGGCTGTGGCGGCAGGCGCAACGCGGAGTTCCTCTTGTCGTGGTGGTCCTTCATGGCGAGCGGGCATCTGTTTGCGGCCCCAGCGGCGACCATCCGCCCGTCTACGAAGATGTGGACGCACAGGCGGTGGAGCGCATCTGCCGCCGGGCCCTCGACCAGCCAAATCGCCATGACGCCTTGCGTTTCCTCTGGGACCGCCTTCCTCACCTGGAGGCTGCCCTGCCGGGCGTGCGCAACGAAGGTTTTCTCACGCTCTACGAGCTGCAGCGCCTGCCTTCGCACCAGCCGCCGCTTTTTGCCGAGGCCACGGCGCAGGCCCAGCAACTTATGGCCCTGCGTGGCGAAGACCTGCTATCCGGCCTGGGCTTTACGGTGGAGCCTATCAGGGGCAGAGCCTACCGCCTTCTTGCCGGCCAGCGTCGGCGCGCAGTAGCAGTATTGCTTGAAGCTGGCGAGGCATGGGAGTTGCCCGACAGCAACTTCTACGACCTCTCTCCGGTCTCCTGTGCTCTGGTCGAGGCCGAACGGGAGAATGTCCCCTATGTGGTGCTTTTGAGGGAGGGGACGCTGCGCCTTCACCCGGTCGAGGACGGCCTTGGGGTGGCTCAACGCGGTCGCGTTGACACTTTCCTCGAGATTGACCTGGACCTGCTCGCGCCCGATAAGGCCGGGTATCTGTGGATGCTGTTCTCGGCTGAGGCTCTTTCGGAGTGCGGGTACCTCGAGCAGATACTTGACCGCGCCCGCGACCATGCCCTTGCCGTGGGCACGCGCCTGCGCCAGCGTATCTATGAAGACGTGGTGCCGCGCCTGGCCCTGGCTCTCTGGCAGGCCCGCAAGGCTGCCCAGCAAATCGAGGAGACCGTCGAAGAGCTCAGGAAAACCTACGAAATGGCCCTTACCGTGCTTTTCCGCATTCTTTTCATTGCCTACGCCGAGGACAAGGAGCTTCTGCCATACCGCACCAACGAGGCTTACCGGCGGCGGTCGCTCAAGCGTATGGCGCATGAGCTTTATGGACTCCGTCGCGACCGCACGCCCCTCAGCGCCGGCACGTCCTACTGGGATGAGGTGTGCGCGCTTTGGCAGGCGGTGGACCAGGGCCGGCCGGAGTGGGGCGTGCCGGCCTATGACGGCCAGTTATTCTCCTCCTGCGAGGAGGTCTGCCCGGCTGGCGCCGCCATCAATGCTGTCAAGCTGGAAAACAAAGACTTCGTGCCAATCTTGCAGAACCTGCTCATTGACGAGGCGCCGGGCGAGGGTTTTGTCGGGCCGGTGGACTTCGGCGCTCTTGGCGTGCGTGAGTTTGGCACCATTTACGAGGGCCTGCTGGAAAATGAGCTTGCCATTGCCAAAACGGACCTGACCACCAGGCGCATAGGGGACCGGGAAGTCTACTGGCCCGTGGCCAAGCCCACTCGTCGCGGCGCTGAGATAAAGGTCCGCAAAAACGAAGCCTATCTTCACGATGCTTCCGGCGCCCGCAAGTCCACCGGCTCGTATTTCACCAAGGACTTCGCCGTCTCTCATCTTCTCGACCATGCCCTGGAGCCGGCCCTGGATGCGCACCTTGAGCGCCTTGACGGCCTCGACGATGCCGCCGCGGCCAGGGCCTTCTTTGACTTCCGCGTCGCCGACATTGCCATGGGCTCCGGCCACTTCCTCGTCGCCGCCATTGACCGCATCGAGCACCGCCTGGCCGCTTATCTATCCCGCCGCCCCCTTCAGGCCGTCCGCGACGAGCTCCACAGGCTCAAACAGGCCGCCCAGGATGCTCTCCTCGGCCCAGGCCAGGAACTAAACATCGAGGACTCCCAGCTCCTTCGCCGCCAGATTGCCCGCCGCTGCATCTACGGCGTGGACATAAATCCCCTGGCCGTCCAGCTAGCCCGCGTCTCCATCTGGATACATACCTTCGTGCCGGGCCTGCCTCTGTCATTCCTGGACCACAACCTC
>JANZZA010000082.1 GCA_026419655.1 Armatimonadota bacterium
GAAACCCTTTGAAAAGGGTTATCCCCCAGACCCCCTTCCCAAACTTTTTCGTACTGCTCACCCGCGCAGCAGCGCTTGTGGCCTCTTTGGCCCCTCTGCGCAGACCTGATGGCCGCGCATCTCCGCCAGGGAGCACGAGCATTTACGGGGAGGGGGTGCAGGGGGAACCCCGCTTTTTGCCCAAAGGGGGGTTCCCCCTGCCCTGGTCCAAACCCTTTGAAAAGGGTTGTCCCCCGGGCCCCCTTCCCCAACCTTTCTCGTGCTGGTTCCACCACGCACACCCACCAGGATCATGACCAGCGCTGTGCTCAGGGAAAGACCAAACCTCGGGCGCGCCCCTGGCATGACGACCGTCACGGCACTGGCAGTATTGTGTGAAACTCGTCTTCGGTGAGCGCCCACGGATATATGCGCACGTCGGCAACCCGGCCGCGGAAGTAGTAGACCTCCTGGTCAAAGATATAGCGGCCCACGTAAAGGGGCGCGTCACCAACCAGGAAGCGTGGGTCGGTGGGTGTCCGGGCCACCAGAGCGCCGTTGAGATACGTCCTCGACTCGGCGCCGTCCCAGACGGCAATGACGTGCTGCCATTGGCCGGCCGTCGCTGCCCCGCCGTCGCAGTCGGTAGCTGGAGCCTTGTGCCAGCGGAAATTTGCACCCAGAATTTGCAGGAAGAAGCCATCCTGGCGCCAGGTGCCGTGGCTGACGATGACGGGCATGCGCCCAGCCCAGGAAGCGGGCTTGAGCCACAGGGATAGCGTCAGGCCGGCCGGGCTTCGCAGGCCTTCCGGCAAACCCATCTCGACCCACCCGCCACCAAGTTCCAGCACGCGGCCCCGGTCCGGGTCGTCCACAAACCGAGCGTTCCCGCGAAGCTGGGCGCCTTCGGGTAGGTCCGTCTTCTCGCCAGCGAAGACGGCCACAGGCCGCGGCGGCTGATCCAAGGGCGTGACGCTCACAGGGGCTGCCCGGTCGCTCTCGACTCCGGCAATGCCGACGGCGGCCACCGTCACTTCTACTGTCCGGCCGCCAGGCGCGAGGACCGCAGCGCGGGCGGGTGTGCCGACGTACCCTGCCGGGATGTCAGCCCCACGCCGCCAGTCAGCCTCGCCTGCTGTCCGCAGGTAAACCCGCCAGCTACGCACGCCCAACACGCCCCCAGGAAGCTCGATAACTATGCGGCGGGGGCCTGGTAATGCTTTCCACTGGGCCGGGGCAGGAGGCTTGCGGGCTTCGACGGTCAGGGCAGCCACCGCCGGCTGCCCCTTCTGGCCGCCAAGCCACAAGGGCGTCACGACGTACTCCTGTCGTCCCGCTGGTGGCGCGCAATCCTCTATCCACGTGTCAAAGGTCAGCGCCAGGGGCACTTCGGTTCCATCCTGAGCGCGCCGGAGGACCTCATACGCCACGCCAGGGTCGGCCGACGGCTCCCAGGTAAGCTCAACGCCTCCGTAGTCAAGCTGTCGGGCCGACATGCTCCTGGGTGGCGAGGGTTTGCCAGCCGGGGGCTTGATGTCCCGCCACCCGGCTCTGGGCAGCGACGGAACGACCGCGGTGGCCCAGGTGCCTTTGTCGGGAAACCGCACAGTTCTGCCGTCGGCAGTTGTAGCCTGGATATACCACTCGATGCCCGGCGACTTGACGGCCGCCGGCCTCAACACGGCCTCCCATACATCAGCCCGCAGCCGCCTCATCGCCATCTCACGCCACGTGCCGCCCCATGGGCGCCAGCACAGCTTGCCAGCCGTTGCGCCCAGCAAGCCCGCCCGCAGCTTGAATTCCTCACCGGCCGGCCAGGTCGTTGGGCGCTCGAAAGCTACCACCGCTGGGCCGAGGCTTGCCACAAGGTCAGGCTCTTGCGGCAAATCTCTGCCCGCCAGGGCGGCCATTTCGCGCATCCGCTCCCGAATTTCCCACCAGGCCTTGCAGTTTATACTCGCCACCACACCAGGCTCGCCGCGATTTGAGACCGTCGGCACTAGCCTGGCCAGGCCCGCGCCAAAGGGCAACTCGGCAAGCACGTCGAGGGCAGCGGCGGCCTTTTGGGCGGTGTCGGGCACCCCGGCCTGGGCCCCAGCCCGGGCTTCATTTACGGCCCGGGTGGCTTCGCCGTCGCCGGACATGGCGCGAGCGGTCAGTTCATAGGCTTCCGTCCAGTCGGCCATAGCCAGCAGCCATCGGACACGCTCGGCGGCCATCTGAGGCGCCTGGGTGTCGGCCTCGACCTGTGCGAGCAGCCGAGCCAGGGCTTCGCGGCACTCCCGCAGCTTGGCCAGCTTTGCCTCGTCGCGCCCTGGCGCCCAGCCCAGCGGGCCGCATTCGGCTTGTCCGGCGCCGCCCGTCCACCGATACCCCAACCCCTGAAGCTCAAGGAGTATCCGGGCTCCCTCGGCCACAGCTTTCTCTCCAAACCAATGGGCGGCCAGGCTTTGGTAGAAGTTCTCTACGGGCCCGGCCTCGCCCCAGGCGTAGCGGGCCATATAGGCGACGCTCTCTTCGACGGCCCGGGTGCGCCAGTGGATGCCCAGAATGCCTGTGCAGCCCTTGGCCTCGGCATCGGCCACTGCGCCTGCCCAGGCCGCCGTATTGGGCTGCTGCACCCACTGGTCGCCGTCGTACTCAAACCATGGCGTGGGCCAGAGGTCGCGGCCCTTCACCATGCCGTAGTTGACGCTGATGTTGGGCGTGACGCTGATGTTATCAAGCGCGCCGAAGATGACATCCTTAGGTACAAGCTTGTCCATGCCCGGAAAGAAATCCGAGAAGCGCATCCACTGGTCGCCGCCCCATCCGGCCACGGCAAGGCGTGTGCGCGGGCTGAGGGCGGCCAGGATTTGCCGGGCCGCCTGCACGTAGAGCGTCATCCGGACGGCCTCGGCAATGCGCTTTTCGTCGCCCAGGTAGGCAAAAACATCATGCCAGCGGCGCACGTAGGTCCCCAGGCGCGAAGATGGCTCAGGTGGACTGATGCCAGTCAGGCCCATACTTTCGGGCTGCCATATCCATAAGTAGTCGAGAGGATAGCGGCTGAGGACGTGGCGGATACGGGCTTCGAGGCGCTGGAGTTCTTCTGGGTCAGTCGGGTCGGCGCCCACTTCAAAACCGAGGCAGGTGCGCACGCCCGCAGCCCGCGCATAGGCCAGCGCGTCGGCCAGCATTTCCTGCTGCCTCTGAAGGGCTCCCTCGTCGCCCAGGCCGGCGGTGGCCAGGTCTGCGCCAAAATGTTCCTGGTAGTAGATGCGGCCGCTGCCAAAACCAAATTCGTCGGTGCGCATGGGCCGGCAGCCCCAGTTGTCCTGCGCCGTGGAAAAAAGCGGCAGGCCTCCCAGCCAGCGATCTCCATAGCGGTAAGCGCAGAACGGCTCGAAATCGTAGGCGTGAAGAGCAATGAGGTTGAGCCTTTCGCGGACCATGGCGTCGAGGTAATCGCGCCAATCGGGCAGATTCCAGGTTGTGGGACTGTCCCAAAAGTTGTACCAGGGCAGCAGGCCGCGCACCTCAAATTTGGGCGCGCCGTCCGCACGCCTCAGCGGCCACGGCAAAACCGGGCGCCGCGGCACCGTATCGCCGCCGAGATAAAACCCGCAACCATAGGCCTCCAGAAGCCGCGCACAGCCAGCCCGGAGACCGTCATCGCCGGAGCCAATGACAAGCAGATGGGACTTGTGGCTCCTGATGGCATACCCGCCGGGCTTGATAGCCGCCAAAGCTGACGCGATGCTCTTCTCGGCCGCCGCGAGTTTCCGCACCAGCGGGTCTGCTGAAGGTCCTATGAAAAGGGTCGGCTGGCTGGCGAGGTCCTGGACAGCATCCGCCACCTGGCCAGTCATAAGGTAGAACACGCGCCTGACCTCAGACACAGCCAGAACCTGAGCGCCTGAAGAGGGCTTTGCTGGTAGGTAGAGGGCCGGCAGGGTTGGCTTGGCTCTATACCCTTGGGCGCTGGCTGGCTGCGGTGGGCCGCCGCCGGCCGAGGTAGCACCTTCAACCACAGCAAGGACGGCCAGACATAAACAAAGGCGCTTCATTGTTCGCCTCCCAAAGTTGCTGTCGCTGCGCCAAAAACAGTGACCTGCGTGTGGCATACCCCGGCACCTGCATCAGCATGCCTGCCCGCCCGGGATTCGACGCAAATAAACTCCTGACCTTCCCTTTCACGTCCAAACACCTATGCCTGAGGGCGCACCAGCTCCCTACTACAAGAAGGCAAATGAGGTGAAACCTGCACGAAAAGGTCTGACAGGCGGGATGGCGAAGACCTTTTCCAAAGGAAACTGCTGCAAAACTGGCTTTCCCGGCCTGCAGCCGCGGTCGCAGCTAAGAGATTGCGAGCAGAGCATACTACAGTTTCCTGTTTCCCTACGGATACCCAACAATGGCTTATGCGGCAGCGCCGAGGGAGGCCGTTGCACAAGCCCATGACGGCTTTGTTTCTAGCGACTAGAGTGTATAAGCCTGCAGCACCAAACCTTTATCTGCGACCGCGTCTAGAGGCTGCGAGATCCGCTTTTGCAACAGTCTCCAAGGAGTTTTCGCCGGAAAGAACCACGAAAAGAGAGTGGCCTTGTTGGGACTGAGGCTGGACCAGGTATGACATCGCGAGAACGAGTCCTGACATGCTTTGCTCATGAGGAGCCAGACCGGGTGCCTGTATGGTGCGGCGCGTCGCCAGAATTTTGGGAGAAGTTAAAGCGCTTTACGGGAATCCAGGACGACGAGGCCCTGCGCGTGCGGATCGGCGACGATTTCCGCCGCGTCCGGCCCGACCCGCCACCAGACCCAAGGCCCCTGCCGCCCGGGGTTCATCGGCGCACCGTCTTCGGCATCGAGCGGACAGGCCTCGGCTACGGCCAGCCCGTCGGTCACCCCTTGGCCGGCAAGACTGTCGCCGACGTGCACGCATACCCCTGGCCTGACCCGGCCGCCGTGGACATCAGCGGCCAGCGGGAACAGGCCGCGGCCTGGCATGACAAGTATGCCATTCTCGGCGGAGACTGGTCGCCCTTCTGGCACGACGCCATTGACCTGGTGGGAATGGAAGAGCTGTACCTGCGCATGTACGATGAGCCGGAGTTCGTTGACGCCGTGATGGGGCACCTGGTGGACTATTACTTCGAAGTCAGCCGGCGAATCTTCGACGCAGCAGGCGACGTGATTGACATTTTTTTCATCGGCAACGATTTCGGCAGTCAGACTGGCCCGCTCCTCAGTCCGGGGTTGTTCAGGCGTTTTATCTACCCACACCTGAAAAGCCTGGCCGACCTGGGGCACGATTACGGCATGAAGGTAATGCTTCACTGCTGCGGTGGCTTCGAGCCTCTGCTTCCCTCGATGATCGAGGCCGGCGTTGATGCCGTCCACGCCATCCAGCCGTGCTGTGCTGGCATGGACCTGGCCACTCTGAAGAAAAGGTACGGCAGACAAATCGTCTTCAACGGAGCCATAGACTCTCAGCACGTGCTCATTGAGGGGACGCCCGAGACTGTGCGCCGCGAGGTGCGCAAGGTGCTTGAAATAATGATGCCAGGCGGCGGGTACATAGCCGGAGCAAGCCACGACTATATTCTCGAAGAAACGCCTGCTGAGAACGTGCTGGCCATGTTCGACACAGTGTTTGAGTACGGCCGATACCACTAAGGGTACCCAGCCAAATCGGCCCATGAGCAACGACCGGGCGCTACAGCCGCCTGATCCTCACGCGCCAATCAACCAGGTCCACACCAGCCTTTTCCTGCTCGCTTTGGGCGTACTGCAAAGTCGGGTCGTTGGCGCCCTCGCGGATGAAGCCCTCGCCGTTGCGCCAGGTCCCGTATTCACCGATGCGCACAGTGATGTAGTCATTTCCCCTGGGCCCTAAGCCGTCGTATACATGATCGCGCTCGGTGGCCTGGGGGTCGAAGAGAAGGCGCACCGTGGAGATAAAATTGAGCGAGAGGTACTGGACTCTATCGGAAAGCTGTCCCAGGTCGAGAGTGACGCGCAGGGCCGACGTGCCGTTGGGGAGAGTGTAGTCGTAAGGGGTGCCGAGGAGCACGCCGGGAGCAGTGACAAGTTTGACCTCGGCGCTGCCTCCCGGCACAAGCTCACCGGCCGTGATGCTCAGGCCTGGTACGGGCGGCGTGGCCGTGGGAGTGGACGAATTGGCAGTGAGAGTACCAGTGGCATCACGGGTCTGCTGGGGCGGGCTGTCGCCAACGAAACGGGCTGTGACGACTGCAGTAGTGGGAGCTACGGTAATCGTCTGGCTGCCAGCCGCTGGCGGACCGAGAGTGAGGCTGAGACCGACAAAGGCGAAGCTGTTGGCCGTCAACGCTACTCCGCCCGCGTTGAGAGCAGCAAGCTGAGCCGCCTCCGCCTGGCTAAGCGGCCGTCCACCATCGCTGGCAGGCGTAAAGGTCACCGACCCGGCGACGATATTGCCGGCATCGTCGGTCTGCACGGTAAGAGTGCCCGCGTTCTGGTCACTATTGTTAGTTACGCTCGCAATCATCCCGGTCCCGGAGACGGTAGCTGTGCCAAGCGTCAACTGGCCGACCGTCAACGCAACCGTACCAGTATCGGTCCACTGGGGCGTTCCCGAAACCGCCGTAATGCCGCCGCCGGGAGTGCGCAATTGAGCCGCCAAAACCTGGCGAAAAACCTGGTATACGCCCTGGTTATACTGCACGTAGTGGGTGTAGGAGCCGGCACCCCAACCATTGCCCCAGTAAGGACCTGCGGCTACCGGCACCGGGCCGTCGTTTATGTCGTCGTCAGCGTCAATCGCAATAAAGTAATAATATGAATCGTTGACTGGCCCGGCGAAGGTGAGGTCAACGTCAACCACAACCTCCGGCACCGGCGACGGGCCGCCTGACGGCCCACCCCGAGCGCAGCCCCCCACGAGGACTAAACCACCACCAGCCACAACCAACAAAGTAACTGGCATTACCAGCCTATTCGACACACACATCGGTCGAACATCTCCTTGGCATTGACCTGAAGTACCTGGTTCGCCTCTTCAAGTGACAGCCCGGCACCGAGAAGGACTTTTAGCGCAAAGGATTCCGACAGAAGATGACCTGGCTCGTGGGCGTCGCTGCCAAGCAAAAACCTTGCGCCTGCGCGCCGCCCTATTTCGACGAGCCGGCCGTTGCCCACATTGTGTCCGAACTTCGCCGTAATCTCCAGGAACACACCGTTGGCAGCAGCCGCAGCAGCCGCCTCCTCGTCCAGCAACCCTGGATGAGCCAGGATGTCTACGTCTCGACAGGAGGCCGCCGCCAGATTGGTACCGGGCTGGACCGGCTCGACCGGGCTCTCCCCGTGAACAATCACAAAGGCGGCGCCCAGGGATTTGGCCTCGGCGGCCAGGTCAGGTATGGCTGACGCTGGCACGTGCGTAAGCTCGATCCCCGGCAAGGCGAGAAAACCCCAGTGCTCCCGCGCGAGTTCGCAGTCGCCACGCACCTCCGCCAGCACGCGTCCCATGGGCCCCCGGCCGCAGTGCTCACTGATGCCCAACCCCGAATATCCCGCTACAATCGCGCGGCGGATAAGCTCGATGGGCGTCAGTACCCCGTCACCAAGGCATGTGTGCGTATGGAAGTCGTATAAAGCCATACTCCGGCACCTCCCGGCGTTGCCGAACAGACCGCGGCGCCAGCTTGCACCTTCTGCAGCATAGTCTCCCTACACCTGGGACGAGCTGTCTGAGGACAAACACCGAGCCCTTGGTACCATGCCTGATCACACTCGCCAGCGCCGACTATTCCCCTATCTGAACACCTTCCAGCAGCCACCGCAACACCGCCACAAGCACTCGCCGCCACTGCTCCGGCAAGGCTTTATCCGGCTTGGATGCAAGGAGGGGCAGCGGGTCCAGCACAGCCACCCGGCCAGCTCCATTTTGCGAAACTCGCAAGGCCGACCTTGCACCAACCTTAACCAGGTCAAGGCCGCGGTACCCGATTACCGTTACGCCCGCCGGGAGCCGACCGGGCACGCTCACTTCCGCTAGGATGCGTGAAGTATCCCTGCTGACAGTGCCGGCAGGCCGGCCAAGCAGCGCCGCCAGGCCAAACTTGGCCAGGACACCGTTAAGTTCCACGAGGCGCGGCTCAGTTCTCTCGCTAACGCGAGGCAAAAACAATACCGCACCCCCTGAGTCCACATACGCAGAAACCGCCAATTCCTCGTCGTCGGTAAATTGTCTACAGGACCCGATAACCACCAGCGCTGGGTCCTCCTCGATGGCGCGGATAAGTGGCTGAAAGGCGGGCTCCGCAACAAAGGCCTGGCGGTCTAGGCCTCGGCCTTCACTGCGCCTGGCGGCAGGTGCCTTTTCGACCCTCGTGCCCCGACTGCTTGGCTCCGGCGCACCGCGCCCCTCGGCAGATTTGCCACTGCCAGCCGTGCCCGCGGAGGTTGACAGGACGTCAAGCGGCTTCAATCCCATCTCCGTCACGAGCTTGACGACGATGTCCCGGATAGCCGGCCAGTTCTCATCCGTCGCACCCATATCCACTGCCGCCACCGCCGAGAAGCGGCCCCTGCTGCCCGGGGCCGGAACATCCAGTTCTGGCGGCCTCACGTCTTCGCCTTCGACGACTGGTGCGTCCGCCTGCGCCTCTGCAGTGCCCACAGGGTCAGCATCTCCGGCGTGACCCCCGGACCGCTGCTCTCCCACACGGGCTGCCCATTGCGCCGCTTGAACCAGCAGCCTCAGATGGGGCGCAGGGATGGGATCAGATTGCTGGCCCGGCACAACCGCATCCAGCGGCAAGACCACCAGCCGCCCGACTTCGTTCTCGGCAGCACCCCCAATGACGTTGCTGCCCTGCCGCAGCAGCGCTTGCACCCCTTCCAGCGACGCGCCTGTGCGCCACACGAACAGTCTCTCTATCCCGCGCGTCACGGGATGTGCAAGTACCTGCGTCTGTCCAGTGCTTCGCTCAGCCGTTTCTAGACGCACGCCCCAGGGCTCCAGGAGCACGGCCTGGCGCTGGGTCACATCCGGTGAAAGACTATACACCACCACAAGTCCAGCACCCTCCCGCACCATCTCGACCACTGTGGCGAAAGTAGCCTCATCAGTGACCGCCCGGGGATAAACAATGAGCACCCGCGGTGCCCTTCCCGTGCGCACGCTCCCCACGTCGAAGCCGGCATCCCTAAGAACTGGTGCTCCCTGAGCGACAAGGACGCCCGGACGTCCAGACTCGGGCACGACCAGCCACAGCGGAATATCCCCTGCTACCGCTGCAGTCGGCGTTGCCACCGTGACACTCAAGAACCACCCGAGCAACCACCGCATCAGTTTGTTCCTCTCCTCAGGACAGTAGTTTTGACCTTTGTCCAAGTATACCAGTTTCCTTCGAGAGGCTGTTGCAAAGGTCGCTTTCCCGGCACCCACATGCAATCGGAAGTAAAGAGTCGGGCGCACGGCGTGTACACTTTCTTCACCCCGGATGAACCAACACCAGGTTTTACAACAGTTCCCTCAGCCGGCAGCTTCGGCGCGTCGGAACAAACAGCATTCTCACAACTTCTCCGCACCTCCGCGCACGGAGAAATGTGCTGGGAGCAACTATTCCGGGAAAGAACTCTTTGAGCGCTGGCCCCTAGCTCGCTCCACAAAATTTCGCGCATTCCTTTCGCGGCGCAGGGGCTTTGGCAACACACCAGTAATAGTGCCGTGCAGGACCACCCGCACCTGCGACACTGTCCGCGGCACGGCGCTTAACAATTCCCACAACACCCGGGCAGCCGGCGCAGCACCTGGACTGAGGCGTCTCCCGCCTTTCAGCCAGCACCACACCTAGGTCCCCCTGTTTCCTGCCCGCG
>JANZZA010000586.1 GCA_026419655.1 Armatimonadota bacterium
TCCGCCATCCGCGCATGGGTCTTCCCGCAAGACAACTTTTGGGCAATCATAGCCTTTGACGGCGCCCATGACCAGAGAAAAGAGGGGAGAGAGGGAATGTTTGTTTTGCCCGGGACTTCGTACCTGGTTGGACGTGCCTGGGAGACTGGTCTCGCGTGCGGCTGGCGCCTCTGTGCGTGGGCGCACCATGCGGTAGGACTCTGGCACTGCGCCCCGGGGGGAGCAGCGTGCGTAAAGACGGTAGTCCCAGAAAAGTCTGGTCGGAAGACTCGAAGGAGACTGTTGCAAAAGTTCTTTTCCCGGCCGCCGGACGGGGTAGCACGTGAAAGGTTGGAGCCGCAGCGTTGTACACTTTCTTGACTGTGTATAAGCCAGCGCTAGCTTTTGCAACAGTCTCCGAAGGGGAGCCTTTGCCGGAGGGACCATTGCACAGCGGGCAGTTTCAGGCTGCGCGCCGCAGAAAGTATTACCGTTGCGGGCCTGCGGTTTTATTAGCTAAAGAAATCAAGACGCACAAAGACAGGTTCTGCGAAAGCCACTAAGGGCACCCGGACAGAAGGCTCTTCTAAAAAGTTTCACTCACTCTGGTCGGTGCTAAGGAAGAAAATCATGAGGCAACCAACGAGTGCCCAGCGTTAGCACACACTCGTGCTGCGGGGGAATGTATGGTGCAATACACCGAGGGGCAGTTAGGGCGGGTTTTTCTTCTTCGTTTGGAGCATGGCGAGCCGATGCCGCAAAGCCTGGAACAATTCGCCGCCGAAAAAGGGGTAAGTTTTGGCCTTGTGGTCCTGGTTGGGGGAGCGGATAGCGGCAGCCGGCTGGTAGTCGGGCCGGAAGACGGTACCGTACTGCCACCAGTGCCGATGGTGAGAGAACTACTGGGCGTTCATGAAGTGGCCGGATTGGGCATCCTCGCGCCAGGCGAAAATGGCCGGCCACAACTCCACATGCACGCCGCCTGCGGAAGGGGGCAGATGACTGCCGCCGGCTGCATCCGCACAGGCCTCATCACGTGGCACGTCCTGGAGGTCTTGCTGATCGAGGTGACTGGCCTTGTGGCCGCCCGCCGCCGTGATGAGGCAACCGGGTTCAGCCTGTTGCAATGCGCCATGGAAGAACCTTAGACCGCCGTTGCCGACCGCCGGAATCAGGCCCGACCTGTCGCGGAAGTGTCATGACTGTGGTCACCTTTAGTAAGAATATGCGAACATATTGACGCAGAGTATGCTGTTGACTAACCAATCGTTGTGTGCTAAAGTCTACCGTGGTATACCGCATTGCCACCGCTTACGGGGTTGCTGAGCGGGGCAGCAAGTACCGTGCCTGAACCGCGGCGTCCGCAGCACCAGTGCTTGCCGAAGCAGCCGCGAAAAGGTGCGCAGCCGGGAGGGTTAGAGATGCGGCGTCGCGGCCTGGACCTCGATGTCTTACGCGGCGAGAAGTGGCGGCGAGGGCGACCGACCCAAACCACGGTCACGGACGTTGTTTCCTCCTCCGGCGAGCTTGTCCTCACGCGACGGGAGCTACTTACTCTGGCTGGGATGGCTGCCGTTGCTTTGCCCCCCTTCGAGAAGACCGTGCGTCCCACTCTTCTCGGCCCCGTTGAGTATGTAGTCGGACCGCGACGGGTGGCCTTACGCCTGCGCGGGCGCGACCGATGGGTCATTGACCTTAGCCGCTTTGCCGGAAATCCACGCCTGCTGGTACAGAAAGCCGACAATTACCTGCGGCTGGAAGTCAAAGGTGCTCGTTACCCGGGCACCGAGCTTGCGGCCGATATGGTCTGCGAGCTTCGGCACACGCTCAGCGGGTGGGCGATGAGGCTGCAAATGGCGGCCGGCAGGTTCAGGGGGGAGGTGCCGCTGGAGAGCTGGCTGGCAGGCCTGAAACCCTGTCGCGGAAGGGTGCGGCTGAAGGGCGAGGGCGGCCACCTTGGCGACAAAAGGCAGCTCGTACTGTCTGGCGAGGCTGAGGCCGAGTTTTACCCGGACTGGCGGCTGGAAATCAAGGGCAGCCGCGTCGCTCAGCTCACGGGCCTGGGCGCACCACTGGCCAGCGACGAGGTAACTGTATGTCTGCTTGAGCGTGGGTCGCCCAGTCTCCTCAAAGACCCGCCCAGCAAGCGCACGGCGGTGGTTATGAAGCGCGGCGGATACGAGTGGCGGCTGGACGACCATCTTCCGTCTCCGCGCAACGGCAAAGTTCTCGCCGAGGCAAACACCTTCGATGAAATAAGGCTGGAAATCGGCGAGGGTGGTGCCGGTAGCGGTAGAGGGGCGCTTCTGGCGTGCTGTTCAATGGGGGCAGGGCAGCTACGGTGCCTTTTCGGCGGCGATGGTGACAGAGACGGGGCCTTTGAGATGGCCTTGCGCAATCCCCGCTTCGCCGTGGCTGTAGAGCCGTCTGGAGAGCAGGCAGCCCTCGTGAGTGATTTCGACGAAGATGCCGGATGGCTGCACACCGAAGGCTACAGCCTGCAGCTCGGCGGCACGCCGGACTGCCCGCCTTTCGAGGTGGTGGCCTACGACGGGCAGGTTCGGCGGATGCGCTGCGAGCCGGCCCTGCTGAAGATGAGCGTGCCCCTGCCAGACGCCGTGACAGAGCCGACGCCCATGGCGCCCGGCACGCGGATAGCTTTCGTGGCGGCTGGCACGCAGGTCGCCCAGGGACAAAGGCGACCGGGTGGCGGAGCTGTCCAGCAAAGTCAGCCGGCCCGACGACCAGGGGGACCCGAGCGCCAGCCTGATAAGGCTCCGGCTCCTCAGCAGCCTGCCGCTCCGGCCCAACCGACAGTGGGTGCCGTCCAGGTACGCCCGGGTGGTGTAACAGTTCTTCACCTGCCAAACCCGACCGTCACGGTAATCCGCCCAAAGGACTTGCTGTGTCTGACCTTCGAGTTCATAAACCTGGAAATCAAGGGCCAGCCGCCGCAACTGCAGCGTGTGAAAACCGACACACCGGCCTACATAGTCGTTCACTTCCCGCCGCAGCACATAGCCGAGGAGGCTATCTTAGAAGACTCGCCGGAATTCAAGGAGATGGCAAAAGACCCGATACCATCGCCGCCGGTAAGAGCGCGGATGGCAGGACAAAGCCGGCTGGCCTTCCGGCTGCCGGAGGGTATGAATCAGGTCCCGTTGACCCTTCAGGCCTTGCTGGACTGGACGAAATTCGAGCTTTCGGTGGTCCCGCTGGCGCTGCCTCCTCCAGAGCCAGCCAAGTTAGTGGTGCCAACTCGTGCGATTCGGGGCTACAAACCGCCGGCGCCGGCGGCCCTGCCCAAGCAGCCGGTGCTCGAGGGGCCCCCGCCCGAGCTACAGCAAGCCCCCCGGCCGGGTCCTGCGCCGGGGCCGCTACGGATGCCGGCCTTGCCCGAGGACGACGACAGGCCGACCAATCGCCCGGCTATCACCTTCGTCGCGGCGGCACAGCCAGCGGCCCCCGCTGCTCCTCCCACTGCCGAGCGGCCTGCTCCAACGGCCGTGGCCGCGCCTGCGGTGACGGGCAAGTTTATATACCTGTCCATCCGCGAGCCACTTGGTCAAGAGACGGCCATCGAAGCTCCATATAGACTGATCGTGTCACCCCATGCGGGCGTGGGATGGGTTCACGCGACTAGCAATGTGGAGCATGGCGGCCGCACGGAGTTGTGGCACACGCGCATGGGCGTGCGGACCGCCGACGGAAAAATCTACGACCGTCAGTATGAGTACGTGGTCAAAGATGGGAAGCTGGTCGTCAGTGCCGTATCGCCGGCTGGGGACATAATGGAGCGACTGCGGACGATGCGGTGCGTGTGGTCACCCGACTATGCGTGGCCGCTGCCCACTGCCCCCGATAAGCCCACTCCCTTCCGCATGTCCCTCGACCAGCGCGACCGGGCCGAGCTGGTGGCGCTAACCTGTGGCTACGGCAGGATGGCCGACTGGCAGTCCCGGGTTGTCGAGACCGACACGTTGATGCTTTCGGCACTGGGCGCTTGGATGAACGTGCGCTATGGCGCCAACTTGCCCAAGGAAGATTTGCCGCTCTCTATCGAGGAATGGCGCCACCGCATGGCCATGGGCCGCGACCAGTACGTGTCCGTGGTCTATGCCGGTTACTTGTTTCCCTTCGGCCACCGCGCCTGCCTGGTGAAGGTGACCGAGCGCAAGTTCTACCCGTCGGGTCAGGGATATGTGGCCTATCTGTTCCAGCGGTACTTCCTGCGCGTACGGGAGCCGGTGAAATACTACCCGGCCTATGGGCAGGCGAATAACGCTCGTCGGATGCCGCTGCGGATGGTGAGGATACTGACTTTGGTGACGCCCACGCTGCGTGCCCCTGAGCAGAGTAAGGTTCTCCCAGATCAACCCTGCTCGGCGCGGTGTGGCTTCTGGCCAACTGTGGGCAACGAGCCTTTCCGCTTCCGCATGGTTGGCGAGGACTGGGACGGCCAGCAGGTGGAGTTCGAGGTGCCCGTAATTTTTGTCGGTGTCGAGAACGTGACCGGCAGCAAGGACCGCATTGTGGCCTTCGACGAGGGTCCGCCCGATAACCCGGACCAGAGCGTGATGAAACGGTTCGTGGACGAGTACAACAAGACCACTCCGGAGATGCTGGCGCGGCGCACGGCGCGTGTGCCCGGTCAGAAAATGGCCTTTGCGGAAAGCTCTCCCGACAAGCCGGGCGATACCACACTACAGGTTGAAGAGCTCATCTTCGGCGCTGAGCTGGATGACCCAAAGAGCAAGAAAACCCAGAAGGAGTTGCGGGCCAACAATCAGCCGCGCTTTTACCCCAACGTGGCGGCGGCAAAAGCGCGCATACCAGCCGTCGAACAGCTTACCGGCAAGACCACACCAACTACCATCAGAATCCATGAGCGCTACGTGAACGAGGGCTGGAGTTCCAACCCCAATCCGGCGCAGGTTTTTGCCGAGCTTTGGGACCTGGCGGCCGGCAAAGCTGCTCCCGTGCCGCTCCTTTTCTCGGCCGACCAG
>JANZZA010000628.1 GCA_026419655.1 Armatimonadota bacterium
AGGTAGAGATGGTAAAGGGCGATATTTCGACGCCGTCGAAGCCCAACTGGGCGGCCGCGGCAAACTGGTCGGACAAGGGAATGTCGCCGAAAACCTCGTTGCATACTGCAAACTTCATCCGGCTCACCTCCGAGAATAGTAGCGGGCAGAGTCACAACAAGCTCAGTCCCTGTCTTATTAGGCGCGGGGCGCGGCTGAGCAGCCGCGCCCCGAAGTGACTCCAAGACCCGTTCTGCTTATGCTCTGTTGTTGCTGACTGAGCGAGCTATTGGGCTAGAAATTCAGCTTGAAATCGCCGTAGACATGCACCCAGGGATTGTCGCCAAGGGTTCCCACATGAATGCCCCAGCCCTTCCCGCTTTCAAAGCCTACCAGGTAGCCTGGCGAACCCTGGTAGTTCTGTATGGCCGCGACAATATGGGGCGTGAAGGCAATCTGCAAGATGCCGAAGGGCTTGTCCTCATGGTAATTGGCGCCCACGCCGAGTTGCAGGCGGACGGCAGGGTCATCCCACGACGGGGGGCCCAGCTTAGGCGGGCGGATGGTGTAACCGGCCACGAGGAAGGGTGAGATGCGCGTGTCGCCGTCAGGCGGGCCGGCCTCTTCGCTCGGCAGCCAGTCTGCGCCGGTGATATTCGTCGCTCCCACCACCAGCGCCGGCTGCTTCCCAGGCACCTCATCCAGCAACTTCACGTACAGGTTGGCTTCCGTCACGCTGTCATTCACCGGGCACGACAAATCTACATGGATAACGTCAAGCTCGATGCGGTCAGTAAGGCCGATGAATAGCTCGCCCACGTTGGCATGTTCTGGTATGTCCAGGTCCCAATAAATATAGGCTAACTCGACTTCGCCCGGCTTCATCATGGTGCTTTCCGGCATGCTGACGATGTCCTTGGCCCACGCGCCAGTGAGCATGAGCGATAGAACTCCTAAAAGGGCCACGCACCTCATATTGAATCTCCCTCCCGATGTGGCTGTGTAAGGGAGGCTCTCCAGCTCCCGCCGCCCCCTTCCTGTAGCCTGATCGGGGGCGCACAGGAGCCCCTAGCCTCCCTCGCCCGTCCCTAACAAGCAGGCGGCGCATCCAGATTATGCTGTCTCTGCCCGCCAATGCGCAACAGCCAGGAGAAGCACGCTGTCCAGGTAGGATAAGGCTTTCCCCTGGGCACTCGGGGGAACCAGTACAGAACGAAAGACGAGGGGAAGAAAAGCTACCTTTGTCTTGGGCACTCGCGCGGACCAGGCCGCCTTTAAAACAGCATCTCCTGGCTGAGGTGCTTTGAAATGAGTCCTGCCCGCGACCCTTGCCCGCCTTTGTGGTTCCGCTGCCCTCTGCCGCTGCTCCTGCAAAAGGCGCAACCCACTGGCAACGCTTACAGCCACATCACCCGTCCCACACCTTCTCGCCCGGCTGGAGGACTATCCACTCGCGACAGTCAGCCCGGGGCTGAAAAGACACCCGGTCTCTGGGTTCAGCTCTGGCTGGGTTGCCCTCACATCGCGACCAGTTTGCGCAGCTCCTCGATATGTTCATCGGCAGCCTCGACCAGGTAGTTTATGGCCGTGCCCAAAGCTCGTGGGCCGAGCCCGTCCTCTGTCGTAAAGGCATACGACAGTCGCACTTCGCCGTCTCTGGGGTCCCATTCCAGTTTGCCCAGCGGCATGTTCCAGTTTAGCTCCATCAGTCGCCTTATGACTCGGTCGAGGCGTGGGTGGTCCGAAGGAACTTCAAGGTACCGTGCCACGGCTATGTACACGAGGGCCATCTCCCTCTCAACAACGATGAAGACGTCGAAGTCACCGTGGTCGCCCTCGAAGAACAAACCAACAGCGTTCTTCTCCGGGTACGCACTATACTTAAGCTCCAACTGGTTGAGCATATGGGTGACTTCATCGAGGTCGGGGGGCCCAGGCGCGTCTCCCTTAGGCTTTCCGAAGAGCATCGGCTTAATGCCTCCTTGGGCCACGAGATATTCAATGGCTTGGTTGCACCTTCGTGCGGTGAAATGCTTTACCTCTTCCTAGACCGTGGCCCGGGGGAAAAAATTTTTGGCAGCCCCGAGCACGGCCAACAGCCGGAGTCGTTTAAACTCGCGCCCCTATCTGTTGACAGGCAGGCGGCACAGAGGGCTGCTCGGACAGGTCGGCCACCACAACCGCTCGCCTGCCGCGTGTGATCTCGATGATGCGCTCAACCGGCATCCCATTGTAGGGATTGACGTAGATGAGCTGGTCGTCGTGGCGTCTGCGAATCTTCAAGAACAATGGGTATCGGGACGCCTCCGCGGTCATATCTCATAGCTGGCCTTCGTAAGACACCGGCGAGATTCTTCTCGTCCGGTCACCCTTCAGCCGAATATCTCGCAACAATGTCGGAGATGATGTCAGCAAGCGTGCGTGTGGGCCGCCAGCCCGTGGCCGCCACGAGCTTGGAGATGTCCGGGACGCGATATTCGATGTCAACTATGCCCACTCCGTAGGCCTGCTCAAGCGGCACAAACTCAATGGGCGAAGGCGACCCAGTGATTTCTAGAACTTTATGCGCGAGGTCCAGAATCGTCGTCGGCTCGTCCGATCCGATGTTGAAGCTCTGCCCAAAGTGGTCGGGGCTTTGGAGCAATTCGGCCACAGCGCGGACTGCGTCCGACACGTGACAAAAGCACCGCACCTGGCTGCCGTCGCCAAAGACGGTGAGCGGCTCGCCGCGCATGGCAGCCCGGACAAACCGCGGCACAACCATGCCGTAGCGTCCACTTTGGCGTGGGCCAGTTGTGTTGAAAAAGCGCGCGCAGATAACCTGCAGGCCCCGCTCAGCGGCATAAGCCCGGGCCAGGTACTCATCCGCCAGCTTGCTCACTGCGTAGACCCACCGCATCTGGCTGACGGGCCCGAGAAGGCTGGGCGTTTCTTCGTTGAACCTGTCCGCCACCTGATGACCATAAACCTCAGAAGTAGATGCTATAAGGACAGGCTTGCCAGAACGCGCACAAGCGTCGAGCACGTGGTGAGTGCCTAAAAGATTCACTTCGAGGGTATAAAGTGGACGCTCGATGACGAGAGCTACGCCCACAGCAGCGGCTAAATGGACCACTCGGTCAACCTGGGCAACCAACGAGGCTACCAGGTCGGGGTCAAGCACGTCTCCCTCGACAAGCTCGAAGGAACCACGAGCCATAGCCGCTTTCAGGTTCTCGAGCCGCCCGGTACTGAAGTTATCCAGGGCCACCACTTCGTCGCCGCGAGCTAAAAGCTCCTCGCATAAATGCGAGCCAATGAAACCCGCCCCGCCCGTCACTAGCGTCCTCATAGTATCTCGGATGCCCCCCGGAGTTAATGCTCTCTGGCGCAGATTGCAGCCCCACGAGCCGGCTGGCAAAGGGTCCGACTCGCCGGTGACCAATCGCCTTTGCTCTGCCAGGCGCCGATTATAACCGGCTGCCGGTCAGACGTCTCTTCCCAGCCGCAGGTGTAAGGCCCCGCGGGGCGAATACCGCACTCCAGGCTAGCCAAACAGCCCCTCCCTGTAAGGCATTAGCGAAGTTCTTTTCCCGGAGACACACAAATGGCAGGCCACGAAGACAAGGGCAATCTCTCGCAGATTACAGTTCACATGATCGGCAACGCGCACATTGACCCGGTCTGGCAGTGGCGCTGGGAAGAGGGACGACAGGAAGCACTGGACACCTGCTGGGCCGCCATCGAGCGTTTGCGCGAAACCCCTGCATTTATCTTCTGCCATAGCGCAGCGATAACGTACCTCTGGATTGAGCAGGAAGACCCTCAACTGTTCGAGGAAATCCGCCGGTACGTGGCGGAAGGCCGCTGGTGCATTGTAGGCGGCTGGTGGCTCGAGCCGGACTGCAATATACCGTCCGGCGAATCTTTCGTGCGCCATGGCCTTTACGGGCAGCGCTACTTTCTCCAGCGTTTCGGCAAGGCCGCCAGGACCGGCTGGAACGTAGATAGCTTTGGCCATGCCTGGCAGATACCCCAAATCCTGCGCGGGCAGGGCATGGAACAATACTGCTTCTTCCGGCCGGGGCCGCATGAGAAGGCTCTACCGGGAGATCTTTTCTGGTGGGAAGCCCCCGACGGCAGTCGAGTGCTGGCGGCGAGAATGCCTGGCCACTACGGCACAGGCCCCGACGAAATCGTGGAGCGCATCTGGGACGCCGCCCGCCAGACGCCCCCCGGCCTTTCCGATACGATGAACTTTTACGGCGTGGGCAACCACGGCGGTGGCCCTACCAGGGCCAACATCGCCAGCATTCTCAAAGTCGCCGCCGACCCCGATGGCCCAAACGCCATCTTCTCCACCCCGGACGCCTTCTTCGACAAGGTGCGCCATGCGGCTGAGTTTCCGGTGGTCAGCGAGGAACTACAGTACCACGCGAGGGGCTGTTACACGGCTGTCTCGGCGCTAAAACAGCATAATCGCCGCGCCGAGAACTTGCTTGTTCAGGCGGAAAAGCTCTCTTGCATGGCTCGCTATCTGCTGGGCCTGGAATATCCAGCCGCCGACCTGGAAGCCGCCTGGAAGAAGGTGCTTTTCAACCAGTTCCACGACATCCTCGGCGGCACCAGCATCCGGCCCGCCTGCGACGATGCCATTGCTGACTATGTTGAGGCCGAAACTCTAGCGGAACGAGCAATCCTGCAGGCCACGAGCAAAATATCCGCACAAATCTCCTGTGCCGGCGACGGCCGCCCCATTGTCGTCTACAACACCCTCTCCTGGCAGCGCCAGGAAGTCGTCGAAGTCGAGGTCACCTGGCCCAACCACGACGATTGCGTGCACATCGTAAACGAAGATGGCCGCCCGGTGCCCTTCCAGATTGTCCATACCAACATCTCCGGCCGCGGAATGACAATTCGCGTGGCCTTCCTGGCCGACTTGCCCCCGTGCGGATACAGGACTTACAGGATGCTCCAGGGGCCGGGGCCGGAGCAGTCCTGTCAGTTCCGCGCTGGGCAGACCTATCTTGAAAGCGGCCTTTACCGGCTGGAGTTTGACCCGGCCACGGGATACCTGACGGCTCTACTCGACAAGCGCATGGGAGTGGACCTGTTGGCTGCGCCAGCAAGTGTCCCGCTGGTCATAGCCGACCCGTCCGACACGTGGAGCCACGACGTGGACGCCTTTCGCGACGTGATAGGGCGATTCCTGGCCGTTGAGCCGCCGGAGCTGGTCGAGATTGGGCCGGTGAGGGCGACGTTTAGGGTCAGAATGGCCTACGGCGCATCCACCCTCGTCCAGGAAATGAGCCTCTACCAAAGCGTGCCCAGGATTGATGTGAGCCTAAAGGTGGATTACCGCGGCCAACATGAGTTTCTCAAGCTTTCCTTCCCGACGGTAGCAGGGGAGCCGACGGCCACCTACGAGGGTCCCTACGGCTTCGCCGTGCGCCCGGCCAACGGTGAGGAACAACCCGCCCACCGATGGGCCGACCTGACCGGGACTTTCCCCGGCCCCAGCGGCCCGCTCACCGCCGGCCTAGCCGTCCTGAACGACGCCAAATATGGCTACGACGCCCTCGGCGGCGAGCTGCGGATGAGTGTCCTGCGCACGCCGATCTACTGTTTCCACGACCCGGCCGTGAAGGACCCGCGACGACGCTACGAGTACACAGACCAGGGGTTGCAGCGCTTCCGCTATGCTCTGTTGCCGCACGCCGGTGACTGGCGCGACGGCGACGTCGTCCGCCAGGCCCAGCAGCTCAATGCCCCGCCAATAGCCCGCGAGGAGCCAGCCCACCGCGGCAAGTTGCCGCCGAGCTTTTCTCTGGCCAGCCTCGACGCGGACAACGTAATCCTGGAAGTAATCAAAAAGGCCGAAGATGGAGAAGGGCTGGTGCTGCGGGCCTACGAAATTAACGGTCAGCCTGCCACGGCCGCTCTTACCTTTGCAGGCCAGGAGTTAAGCCAACTTGCATTCCGTCCGTGTGAGATAAAGACTCTTCTCCTGGCCGACGGCAGGCTGACCGAAACCGACATGCTTGAGCGCCCGAAAGGTTAGGGGCGCGCGGTGGGAGCGGCCCGGAGAAGTTTCGGGCGGGAATTGGGGAGGCCGCCTTTTTCTGGAGGCTTTCCTCCAAACCAGGTCTCTGGCCCGGTTGTGCTACCCCGGGCCCACCCGTCGGCGCAGTCGCCAAGGGAACCAGTAAGCTCCACAGGATGGTGGCCGATATGCATGCCGCCGCATATTTTGATGCCGTTGAGCAGGGCCTTCGCCGCTTGCGGGAGACGCAACTGCCAGTCCTTCAAGAGGCTGCACGACTTCTGGCCGACACAATTGAGCGCGGCGGAACTATTTTTGCCTTCGGCGCGACCCATTCCTTTGCCATCGCCGCAGAGCTTGTGTACCGCACCGGCGGCCTTATGCTCATAAACCCGATCTACCCTCACGGAATGGACCTTTCGGTTCGGCCGATGACGATGACGTCGCAGTTAGAGCGCCTGCCGGACCTTGGTCGGGTGCTGCTGGAAAACAGCCCGGCACAGCGGGGCGACGCGCTGATAATCGCGTCAACGTCGGGGCGGAATGCCGTGGCGATAGATATGGCCCTGGCTGCGAAAGAGCGAGACGTGAAGACAATCGCGGTGACGTCAGTGGAATATAGCAACGCCGTGGCCAGCCGCCATCCCAGCGGCAAGCGGCTGATGGAAGTGTGCGACATCGTGCTGGACAACTGCGCCCCGGCTGGCGACGCGGCGGTAGCTATCGCGGGCCTGGCCGAAAAAACAGGGCCGCTCTCGACCGTCCTCGGCTGCGCGGTCGTGAATGCCCTTGTTGCAGAGACCATAGGCCTGCTCATTGCTCGCGGGATTGAGCCGCCCGTTTTCCTCAGCGCCAACCTCGACGGCGGCGACGAACATAACGCCCGGCTGCTATCGCAGTATCGAGACAGAATCCACTACCTCTGAGGCATCGGGCCGACGCGCGGAGCACTGAGGCACCTGGGCAACAACGAAAACTCTTGGAAATTTCTTGCGGCAAAAAGAAATCCTCAAAAGTACTGTTTACACACCTTCCTTGCTACACTTTCCGCGTTGCCGCTACCGCAGCCGCCGACTGCTGACCGCGTGTCAGGGCAGCCGGGCAGAGAACATCGGGCGTCGCCAGGGTGCCCAGCCCGAGAGTGCCACAGGTCCCCGCTTGTGAGCTTCAGCCAGAGGCCAGTCGGGCAGCAGGGGCCAGTCAGTAAGGCAGTAGGGCACTTATCAGGGCCCAGGAGACCGATTAGGCGACCGGGACTGGCCAGGAGACTGGAACTAATCAGGTAGCCGGGCTGTCCAAACTGGCCGCTTAAGCCGACAATCTGGGCGGCAGGGTACTAGCGCGAAGAGTAGGCGCGCAGGGCCACATAGAAACCTGAGAGCAACAACGCCAGAAAGACCATTCCTGCGGCGAGGCTCACCTTCTCCTGGCGTGAGAGACGGAATCGGCCCCAGTTCGGGACAAGTACACCCAGCACAATAAATGGAAGCAGAGGCAGGGCAGGCAGGGCCGGGACTAGAAACACAGCAGCCATGCCCAGCAGGGCAGCGGCGGCAGCCCCCAGGGTTGCGCCGCTCACGTTGAGGCCGTGGCGCCAGGCCGCGGCGAGGAAGAGGGCCGTAAAAATGTAGTCGCCCAGCCCAATCGAGGCCGCCATGGCCAGGCCTGCGACGCCTTTCGCGCCCGCCGCCGACCCAGCCTGCGGAACAGCTACGGATAGCTTCTGGACCACCTGTGGCGCCTTTTCCAGAGCCTGCCGGGTTGGGCCGGCGAACACGGTAAATATGTCGGCGGCCACCGCTGTGAGAAGTACGGGCAGCAGGAGGTTCCGGTCGCGCACTAACCTGGCCACCAGTCGCCCCAAAATTCCGCATGCCAGCAAAAAAGCCACTGAAACAGTCGCCAGCAGCGACAATCTGAGGGGGCCTTCCGCCCTGGCTCCGCTCAATAGATACCACACCCCACCGGTGACCAGGACCCCTGCCAGCTCGTGCCACGCAGCCAATCGCAGTCCGGACAGGCCGTAAAGCGCGAGGAAGGAAAAAGCCGTTAGCAGTGCGGTGGCTGCCAGCGTGCCTGGAAGTGGCGCAACCGGCACCAGGGGCGCCCCGACCTGCACCGCCCAGGCCCCGGCCAGCCCCAAAATGAGCAGTTCCGCCCGGTGCAACTGCTCTCCTGTATGTCGCTCAGCAGGCGGTGCTTGGACCATGGTGACGTGTGCTATAATAAAACTCAAGCCAGAGAAGTTGTCCATTGGCGCCACGCCATTCCTCGGACAGGCTTCAAACTAGGGCAAGAGAGGTGATGGCAGTGCGGCGGGGAGCTGTTGTTTTTGCCCTTGTTGCTCCTTGCCTGGCCTCAGCCGACGGGATGCTCCTGGTGCCGGTGGCCGCTGAGAGCGCTGGTTTCCACTCAGCTTTTGCGGCTGGCGGCGTGGCCCTGGAAACCGACCAGCGAGCGGTAATCATTTTCCGGGACGGCCGAGAAACGCTTGTGCTGCAGGCCGCTTATGCTGCGCCGTCGTCGGGGCTGGCATGGATTATCCCTGTCCCCTCGGCGCCCAACCCCCGAGACGTGTTCCTCGCTAGCCAGGAATTCATCGAGGCGGCCTTTTCCGATACCGAGCCAATCCGCTCGCGCCGCATGTCGCACGGCAAGCGCGGGGGAGGGGTGAGCCCGGCGCTGGCGGGCGTGCTGCCCTTTGTGTACCTGTACGGGCGCACGCTTGGAGCCAAGGCCCCTGGAGGCCCCATGGGGCCGGGCATGGGGGCGGGGGCTCCGGGCACGCCCGAGCAGCAAAAGGTGACCATTCACGCCCTGCTCGCTCTCGGGCCATATCGCGTCGCCATAATATCCGCCCGGGAAGGCGCAGCTCTGACCACATGGCTCGATACCCACGGGTTTCCAACCCCCGAAGGCCTGCCCGAAATGGCTGAGGACTACATTGCTCGCGGTTGGTGTTTCGTGGCGGCGACGGCAAGCCCACAACCCGCTGCTAAGCCACTGCAGGGCTCTGGCGTTTCCGCACCTGGTGGAGGCGTCTCAGGGCCATCAGACGCCGCCAGGCCGTCGCTGAAATATCTGCCGCCCCTTGGCATAACCTTTGCTACTCCCAAGCCAGTTTACCCACTGAAGATTTCCCGGCTTGGTTCGCCCCAAAGACTTTGCCTGCGCCTGGTCGTACTGGCGCCGCAGCCGGTCCGCCTCAGCGCCGCGCCCGCCTCATCCATGTACGAGGCTGATCTGCCAGCGATAATCGAGCAAGTAAGGGCAAGCCAGGCCAGAATTCATTTGGCAGGACTTGCCGCGTCGGCTACGTCAGAAGAGCCGAAGATTTTTCTTGACAGTGCCCGGCGAAAATTCGCCGAGATGTCAGACTACAGGGCACTCGTATGCGAAGCTCGCGCTCCCTTGCCAGACATCGAATTCAGGCGCATTACGTACAATCCTCCTACAGGCCGGGAACCTTTTTCGGTAAGAAGATTGAAAGACACGACCATCGCCCCGGGCCGGACCCTGGACGTGAGGAATCTTTACGCCACGCGCTTCTGGGGGCTGCTGCGCGGCGACGCGCTGGACGACCTGACTTTTCTCCCCGGACCGGCCGCCAGTGCAACGGGCGGAGTCGCAGCAGGCAAGATAGTCAGTATGCCCTTCGTCATGCGAGAAACGGCCAGCGGCGAGCCTGCGGCCCTTACCATCGCAAGCCACTGGTTCCTCGCCATACCACCGCTTCTGGTTGCGTGGCTACTAGCAGCCTGGCTGGTAGCGCTGATGCAGCGATGGCTTTCTGCTCCCGGCGAGGCTCCTTCGCGGTTGCTTTCGGCGACGGACGCGGCTTCGACGGCGCTAATGGGGGTGCTTTTGTTTACGGTGCTGCCCGCCTTCGTGTTCGCCATGCCAGCTTTCATGCCAAGAACCATCGGCCCCCTAGCTTCTCCGATGCTCTCGTTGTTCGGTCTGATCGTCCTAATCTTGTGGCCGGTAGCGATTCTGGGCACTCTGGTAGCCCCTGTGGCTCTTGGCTGCGAAGCGGCTCGGCGGTGCGGGCTGACAAAGGGCTACCTTGTTGGCACTGCCCTGGTCTGTGCTACGTGGTTGGCTGCCGTTCTGGCTTCCCCGCCAACCTTCGCAGGCGAGGCCCATCTCGGCATAATGGCGTGTGCCACCCAGCTGGGCGCATATTCGCTTCTTGGCGCGCTGCTGGCAGGTGGCATCGAATGGCGCAAGCAGCTCACCAAGGCCTGGCCCCTCGCGGTTTACCTGGGCCTGGTAGCTGGCACCCTCGTGGCGGGAACTGAAGCACGCCTGACCCAGGGACCAGCGTCGCGGGTAGAAGGTGCAGGAGAGTTCCGGCAGGCCCGGCAGGCTATTCTCAATGCCGTCGCCGCCTTTGCCCACGACAATGGCGCCCTGCCGAGGAGCCTCAAAGACTTAACAGCCACCGGCCCCATTCGCGAAGGCCTGGACAGCAGCGGCAATCCTGTACGCCTGAATCTGCCCGGCGGCCGGACGCCCTACTTACCAAAACTCCCCATTGACCCCCTTTCCGGCCGGCGCGATACGTGGACCTATGAGCCGACAGGCGACCTGGTCGTCGATTCGAAAGCGTGGACCTCCGTCAGTTTAGAGCCTATTTACCTTGAGCCGCGGCAGTCTAGCCGGTGATGGACCGCAGCAAATGGCTCCTCAGCCAAAGGTGAGCGCAACGGAGGCAGGACGAAACATTACCTTGCCAACCACTTGAAGATCACAGGTGCGCTTGCCCGCAGATTCATGCAGCGGAAGCAGGAGGGAAAGTTTACCAGGGAGACTGTTGCAGAACTCACTTGGACGTAGCTCCCAGTCCGTGAACGGCACAGATTTATGTCGGCAGCTTATGCTAGACGAGGGCAACTCACCCGCGAAAGGTAAGGTTTTGCACCAGTCACCCAGGGGGGACCGTTGGAAAAGTTGCTGTTTGCTTATCCATATTGAGGGCGTATACGACTCTGTAGGGCCGCCCTTTTACCTACGGCTGTGCCTGGGCGGTGGGGAAGTGACTTTTGCAGCAGTCTCCGGAGAAAGGAACATTGCAGGCTAGCAGCCTGTCATTGTGGATGTGGCCGCGAGGGACAGGAATGCTGTCTGGCGGCGGCCTGCCGACTGCTGCCGCGCCAACTGCAAATCCAACTCCGCGCCGGGCCCGCCGCGCCCATCAACCTTCCGGTACGGCTTCCGCCGGAGAAGGCCCGGTAGCCGCCGGCGCGCGCAGGTTCGCGGCCAACCCCCACAAGAAGTTCAGCAGGATATAGGCCACCGCTGCAAACGCCACCAGGATCATCCGCTTGCCCAGGTCGTGGGTGTCCGGGTCCTTGCTAAACAGGAAGATGAACCCCAGCACAAATCCCAGGGGTGGGAAAAGGAAGCTTGCTATCAACATTCCAGCGATGGTGAAGGCTGAGATGCCGACTACGGTAGGTCGCCCGCCCAGCTTCACGTCCTCGATGGCTTGATGGGCAGTATAGGCCCAATGGAGCTGTCCGACGCATACCAGCAGGCCCGCCAGGCCCACACCGATGCACACAGCAGCCAGGAAGGGCGAGGCAAGCAGGCCCGCCAGGCCTGCGCCGCGCAAATATGCCGGGCCAAGGGCCCTGAGGGCTTCACCCACGCCGCCGCTTTTGGAAGCGATGCCCAGGCCCATGAGCAGCATCGCGAGACCAATGAGCAGACCCAGTATCCCGCCCACGATAGAAGCCGACCGGCCAGCACGCAACTGTTCGGCCAGTTGCTCGTCAAACTCGCGGATGCGCGTGTCCTGGCCGACGTCGGTGGCAATGCCGGCGGCCGCGGGATTGGTGATGGCCACCGCCGGCCGCTGAGTCGGCGCGGACTGGGCAGCCGAAGCCGTTAGCTTCTGTACAGCTTCGAGCAAATCCAGGCCACAGCTCATGCAGTGAGTGTCGGTTGGCTGGACCCGCTCCTGGCAGCGCGGGCACCTTTGCAGTCGCACGCTCATCAGCCCATCGGCCTCCACTTTCTCAACGCTCGGAGGGGCAACCTGATTCCCGATAAGTACGCGCCCAAGTTTATACCACCACTCGCGGGCAGCGGCAATCGGCCTATGCAGCTACATTGCAGAACATACGTGCGATAAGGCCCTTGACACGACTCTCGAAATCCGTTCTACTTGTGGTGACGGCAAGCTGCCATTAGGTAGCTTGTCGTCGTCTTTTTGCGAACCTGTACGGAGATGCAGCGCTGAGGTGGGGACTTTCCATGCGTCCCTCACCGAGCAGGTGCTAGACGCACCGATACGCAGGGCTCTGGTCCCAGCCTATCGGTGCACCCTGGCGGCGTAGCCCGCCCATGGGCCTGCTATCCTGATGTAGGCCAGCGGGGCTCCCCGCGAGCGGGCCAGGGCAGGCAAATCCAAGCGCCGCGGGGAGAACCTGGAGGATAAGGTGTATGTTACTTGCAGCAGCCTCAGTTGGTTTGGCTGTAGTCTCAGGCACGCCGCCCGGCAGCCCAGGCCAGCACCCGTTGACGCAAGTTGCCTACCGGATTCTGGCGGGCAAGGCTGGCAAGCAGCCCCCGTGGAAGCTGCCCCTTGTACTTCACGGGCTTTCGAAGCAGCCGCGCGCAGCCCGATGCACGACCTATTGTGAGCGCTGCCCGGACGGCGGGGGTACAAGGACGCGGTGGGGCACGCGCTTGCGGCGAGGGATAGTGGCGGCCGACCCACGCTGGTGGGGGCCCGGCAGTGTAGTCTACATAGGTCCTCCCGTGGACGAAGTCCTTATAGTGGAAGACACCGGAGGCGCCGTGAAGGGGCAGTACCGTTTCGACGTATGCGTGTCGGGCCACCATGCATTGTGTTCTTCCTGGGGGCGTTTCCGCGCCGTCTGCGTGCCCCTGTACTGGACGCCGCCGAGGGTGCGATGGGGATGCAAACCGGCCGGCTGGCAGCCGCCTGTTTGGGAGGTTACGCCCCGACTGGTGGAGGCAGCAGTCGCTAAGGCACCAGTCTTGCGACCGCTGCTCTCGACCGTCCTGGCCAGTGCTCCTGAAGTGCCGGAGGGCGCCGATCAACCGGCTTGCGGCGTGGCCGCGGCCGCACGGGTAGCCCTCACCCCAGGTGAGCTGGACCCACGTGGATGAGGTCTCGCATGGTTGTATCGGCCTCTTGCTTTCCCTTGCCCATGCTGGGCCACCATGGACAAGGACTCGTGGCCATTGCCTCTCAACCCGCCGGGTTCTGTCTCGCCTGCCCCATATGACGACTTTTGTGGATCGCGAAGTGGTTCGCGGATAGCAGACGCCGGCCCGTCGCAGCGGCGGGCCGGCTGCATACCAGTGGGGGGCGGCTGCCTCCCAAGCACCTCCGGGCAGGCGGGTTTGGCTGCTTTTCGTGATGGCGGCGCCTGGCGTTGCCGTGGTGGTTGCGCAGAAGGGATTCTTTCCACCCCTTGTTCCGTGCCCCTGCACCAGCAGGGAGCTTGGGGACCCGATTCCCCCAGCAGGTGGACACGGGCCAACACGCCTCCCCCTCTTGACCCAGTGCTTCTGCTACCGTCATCACGGCAGCCTAATATGCACGGCGCCGTGCCTACCGATGGCTAATGCGGACAAGAACGCCTGAGGGCCAGGCGTCGAAGATTGCCGCGCCGTCTTCCATGCGCGGCGAAAGGCGCCCTAGCTCGCGCCACTGGCCCCTTACGTACTCCCCTGCTACAGCCGAAATCCGCTCCGCGCCCGGCAAGCCCACAGTAATCTCAACAGGCGCGTAGGCGTCGTGCGCGATTGGAATCGAGACCATCAGTATCTCACGGGCCTCAGCCAGCGGGCGACCGTCTGCGCCAACAGCCATAATCGGGTCTTCAGCGGTGGTGCACCTGAAGCCATCGCAGGAAAGCACCCCTACACCCTCGATAGCATAGGGCCGACCAGAGGCATCCCAGGCCAGGAGGCCCCAGCCGCGCGGCGATAAACCCAGTCGGGCCCCCGAGAAAACCAGGCTCCGCACAGGGCCTTCCCCGCGGTGGTCGTGAAAGACAGCCAGTCCGCCCTCTTTCTGCGGCGGGAGCATGACTGTCACGTCCGGGGCATCCGGGTCGGGCAGCATGATATTGACCCCCGCCTGCGACAGGACATAACGGTAGAGGGCAAGGTCGGGGGTGGCCCTAAGCTCCACCGGGTCGGCGAGATAGAAGACCTGCCCCTTACCGACGGGATGGCGGAAAAGGACAGGCTGGCCAGCCGACCGGGCGAGTACTTCGGCGCCCGCTGGGGAGACCCTGACGCACGGCGCGGCGTCGAATAT
>JANZZA010000688.1 GCA_026419655.1 Armatimonadota bacterium
ACCTGTCACGACCTGGGCCAGCATCTGGGCTGTTACGGTGCGGCCACGGTAAATAGCCCAAATCTTGACCGTCTGGCTGGCGAGGGAGTGCGTTTTTCTTCCAGCTTTTGCGTAGCACCGTCGTGCAGTCCGAGCCGCGCCGCTATCGCCACAGGACGCTATCCTCACAGCAATGGCGTTATGGGCCTCTGTCACGGGAATTTCGCATGGGATTTGCATCCGGCGGAGCGCCATCTTGCTGGTATTCTGGCCGAGGCTGGCTATAGAACTGTCCTGGCAGGCGTCCAGCACGAGACTCGCCGGCCCCACGACATGGGCTGGCAGGAGGTCCTTGGTGGCCGCCACGCTGGTGAGGTGGCAGAGGGGGCCGCCCGGTGGCTGAGGCAGACAGGGTGCCGCAGCCAGCCTTTTTACGCTCAGATTGGCTTCTTCGAGCCGCACCGCATGTTCCACACCTTTGGCCCCGACCCGGACCATAGTCGGGGAGTCACCGTGCCGCCCTGGCTTGTGGACGAGCCTTCTGCGCGAGAGGAATTTGCGGGCTACCAGGGCGCTATCCGCACAATGGATTCCGCCGTCGGCCAAGTGCTTGCTGCCCTGGACGACCTCGGACTCCGCGACAACACCATGGTCATCTTTACTACCGACCACGGCATGCCTTTTCCGCGGGCCAAATGTTCTCTATACGACCCGGGCATCTCTGTGGCCCTCATTATTCGCTGGCCGTCGCGGGGCTGGGCGGGTGGAAGAGTTTTCGCGGAGATGATTTCCAACGTTGATTACCTCCCCACCATTCTCGACGCCGTGGGAGTGCCCATCCCAGAAAACGTTCAGGGCCGCAGTTTCGCCCCACTGCTCGACGGCCGTGAGTATGTCCCACGCACTGAAATCTTCGCCGAGATGACCTATCACGACTACTTTGACCCGCGCCGCTGCATCCGCACACGCACCCACAAGCTCATCGCTAACTTCTCCACGGCTTACTTTTTCATGGACCCGTCCCAG
>JANZZA010000713.1 GCA_026419655.1 Armatimonadota bacterium
CAGACTTCTTCGTACTCGTACCCCATCCGGCTCAGCGGCACCGTCCGATAAAAGCGCGTAGGCAGGCATAACATTCTTCTCTTCTTCCCCTGCGCCGTGGAAAAATATCCTGGGGGAAAACCCTTGAAAAGGGTTGTCCCCAAGGCCCCCTTCCCAAACTTTTTCATTCTCCCTGCGGAAGCAGTGGCCGCCGCGCCCACGTGCATCCGGCTCGGGGCCGTTTATCTCCTGTTCGCTTCTGCGACCTTGCGTACAATCTCAGCCGCAAGCTCGCAGTCCCGCTCTGTGTACTTCTCGCAGAAAGTTGACCACCGGATGAAAGTCTCCAGGAAAGCGGCAGCGTTGGGACATGCGCCGGCCCCGTAATGGTACTCCCGCGAAGCCGGCGGAATACTGTAGGGATAGCGGCCCTCCCGCGCCCAGCGCTCAAGGAATGTACATGCCTCTGGCAGAAGGTAATACCGCGCCGTCCCGGCTCCGGGGATTCCCGCCTCGCTGAGCTGGGCCGCAAACTCATCCGTGCTGCAGCGGAAACGCCCCGGCTCCAGGCTCATGCCAAACATCCAGGCCGAGTAGACATCTACGTAGTCGGGAATGGGCAGCGGCCTGACGCCGTCAATCTGGCCGATAAGCTCGCTCAGCAGCCTAATCATTTTGTCGCGCTGAGCTACGTTTTCCTGAGCAATCTCCAGCTGGGCCAGACATATAGCCGCTGTGCATTGTGGCATCCTCATCGCGTAGCCAGCTTCGACGTGCCTGCGGCCAAAGGGCGGGTCTTCCACGCCGCCCCGGCTTTGGCCAATGAACCGGCACCGCTCGGCAAGCTCGCCATCATTCGTAGCAATGGCCCCGCCTATGTCTGACCCCATGGTCTTTTCCGAATCGAAAGAAAATCCTGCCGCGTGCCCTAAAGTGCCTGCCAATCGTCCCTTGTACTGCCCAAAGACCGCCTGGCATGCGTCCTCGTAAACCACCAGTCCGTGCCGGGCTGCCAGCGCATTGATTTCGTCCATTTCGCAAATCAGCCCGGTGAAATGCACCACCAGAATCGCCCGGGTGCGGTCGGTGATGTGTGGTTCAATGGTCTCGGCGGTGATATTCACCGCCCCTGGTGGCACATCGGCAAACACGGGGATGAGGTTTTCTCTGACAAGGCCGGCGATGGTGCCGTAGTCGGTTATGGGACTGACTATGATTTCGTCGCCCGGCTCGAAGCCCGAAGCCGCCATGAGCACGTGCAGGGCCGGCGTGCAGCCAGGACAGGCTATGACGTGCTTTACGCCCAGAGCCTCGGCAAAGGCCCGCTCAAACCGTCCCACCATGTCCACCGTCAGCCCGCTTTCCACAACTTCGCGCAGGTACTCTTTGGCCTTAGGACCGATTATCCTTGGAAAAGGAGACGGCAGGACACCCTGGGCCCCTTCGAAGGCAGCAGCCCCAAATCTTGCAAGCTCTCGCTCCGGCACTTTTCCCCCTCCTTTCGCCGTAACTGGCCCGCACATTCTTAAGTCCGCTGGCTTTCACTGAACCAGCTTCTTTGTGGAGGCTGCCGCAAACGTCGCTTTCGCAGCTCCCAGATGCGGTCGCAGGTAAAAATCGTGCGCGCAGGGCGTTGTATACTTGCTTCGCTCTAGATAAGCCAACACCGGCTCTTGCATCATTCCCCGAGGAGTCCTCAGCGGTGATGCGATGTCCCGCTTTGGCTGGGCCTTAACGGCTGATTCAGGGTTGTCCTCAAGGATGGCGTCGTGTCCTGTGGACCCGTTTGGCGAACACTAGTAGGTCAAGCGTTTTACGGAAACTCCCGCCACGCGCCAACGCCCTGGGGCACCCCGGCTAAAAACGAGGTGGCCCATGATAGGTGAAGGACCAGAAGGAGCAAGGGTGCGGACTATCGCCACCACCTTGTTGCCATCTACTGTCGCCGCCGACACATTCAGGTTGCCCCCAGCGGTTTGGAACTCGTTCGCCGCGGGGTCATGTAGTAGACACAGGGCTACGACGTAGAGGCCCACTTCCGGAGTTTTGAGCGTGACCCAAACCTTCGAGTTGTGTCCGCCGGTCTCAAGCATTGGCGCGGCGCCGCTCATTGGCAGGACGTCGCTAAGTTGCTCAGCATTCTGGGCGCTAAGCAGCGTCGGGTAATCCCAACCTGCACCGATAAAGGACGCAATTGCGAATTGGGCTGCCGGCCATGTGGCTGCCGCGACCGGCCTGTCAAACGTCAACCATATCCCCGCCACCCAGTCAATGGGTCCTAGTGGGTACTCCTGTGTTTGTTCTGGGCTCCCTGCGCTGCTTTGGCTGGCTGCGCCGAAAGATGTAATAGCCATTAGTCTGGCAGGGTCCAGCCCGAGTTTAGAAGCCTCTCGTTCAACTGCTTTCCTCAGCACTGGCAACCGACGAACTATACTTAGTAGTTCCTGGGCCGTAGGCTGGGCGAGCCTTGTTGCCGTCGTGCCCCTGAGTATTTGTGCGCCTCCACTTTCGCCTTTGCCGTTGGCCCCCAGCACTGCAGTGGACACAATCCCCAATGCTGCGGCAACCATTGCCAACACGAGGTGAACCCTCAGGCAAGACATTTCTCGCGCACCTCCGCTTTGTGCAGAATAGCCCATAACTGCCGAGGTTCATTATTCTTCGGGTCGCCCCCCCTTGGCAACTTCGTTCTGCCTTCGACCAGTCCTTGCCACCTGCTCATTTTCGGATTTCATGCTACTTCACGTTTCACCTGTGTGATGCAGGGGCCGCTTTGAAACCCGGCCTGCGGGGCGTGCGGACCTGGTTAGGATAGGCTTTCGGGCTTCAGGCAGCACTGTGTTTTCGCCCAGCCAGTGGCTGATTCCCAACATCAGGCAGTAGTAGTGGGTAGAGGGTACAGCCGGACACTGGCAGGTGAGGGGCGTTCCCAAAACGCATGGGGACCTGTGTAACCGGGCGAGCGGTTTGAGAAAAGGGAGACGGGAGTTTCCAAAGAACGCGGTGGTCTTCGTTGCCCGCGAGTGATTTGAGAAAAGGCAGAGGGACGTTTCCAAAGCACATGGCAACCCGTGTTACCGGCGGGTGATTTTCGAAAAGGGAGACGGCAGGTTCCAAAGCACATGGGAAGGCTCGTTACTGATGAGTGATTTGGGAAAGAGGAGGAGGACTTTCCCGAAGCACATGGGGATCTGTCCCTGCAGCAGTGGCTAACAACCGTCGCGGGCAGGATTGTGCAACGTGGCCTGAATCCCTCCCCGCAGAAGCGGGTGGGAAGCCTCGGGGGCGGCGGGTGGGTTATGGTGCAAGGCCCACTGGGCTGGAGGAAACCCGCGCGACTAGGGGCAGGAGTTCCTCGGGCTGGGTGTTGGCCATAACGATCGTGGCCATGCCCTGGCGAGTGGCGACAACCACGGAGCCCTCAGGGCCAGTCCCAACGAACATCTCCCTGCCGCGGTAAATCACCCGCTGCATGTCGCCCGCAGGCATGGCGGAAGCAGGGACAGAAATAATGCTCACAGGAAGACGGCCGGCCGTACACAGGCGGTGGATGGCAAAGGCCCCGTTGAGTTTTTCGATGGCGCTCCAGCGAACGACCAAGGGCGGTTCCCCTAGCGACGTTCCAACGGCGTGCAGGGTGCTGGGGGGAACGTGGCCGATTATACCTGCGGCTCGCAGCGCCTGGGCGTGAGCCGCCAGGAGCTGGTCAGTCACACCGACCGGGCGGTTAACGTAAAAGCTGACTAGCAGGGCCACGACTATGAGTATGGCGCCTGCGCCGATGATGGCCGGCAGGCGCGTCGGCCGAGCACCAAGGGAACGAGCGAGGGCCGTGTGGGCACCGTCGGCGCGGTCGAGTTCAGCCACGACGCGCTGCCAAAGGTCCCGCGGTGGGGGGGTACTGGCCGCTTCTCCACCCCGCTCCAAGAGCGTCTTAGCAGCAAGCATATGGCCTGCCTCAGCCGCGCAGTCCCGGCAAAGAATGACGTGACTGGCTACCCGCCGCCGTTCTTCCTTATGCGCCTGGCCGTCTACCCAGGCTGCCAGCTTGGCCTCTTTGCCCTCGCATCGCTCACTCATCGGCGCCACCTCGCAGCAGGCCGCGCTCTCGTGCATAGTCCGCGAGTTTCTCGCGCAGCAACCGCCGCGCCCGGAAAAGACGCGACCGCACCGTCCCAATGGGTATGCTCAGGGCATCGGCTATCTCTTGGTATTGCATTCCGTAAATGTCGGACATAATAGCTACCATGCGAAATTCTTCAGGGAGGGCAGCCAGGGCGCAGTCAACTTCCTCGTCGTTGAACTGGGCGAAGGTCTCTTCTTCTGGCCCTGGAGCCACGTCAGCAGCCTGCAGGGTCTCCCGGCCAGCCAAGTCGGTGACTGCTTCCCAGCCAACGGTCTCAGGTCGCCGCTGGCGGTGGCGAAATCGGGAAACATGAGTATTGGCCAGTATCCGCAGCATCCAGGCGCGGAAGTTAGTCCCCGGCTCAAACTGATGGAATCCCAGATAAGCGCGAACCATGGTTTCCTGGGTCAGGTCGGCGGCCTCGTCGCGGTCGCCGGTGAGGCGGCAGGCCGCGCGAAATATCTCAACGTAATGTCGCCGGGCCAGGGCCTCAAATTCCCGCCGCCTTCGCCGAACCTCGTCGTCAGGTTGTCCTGGCAGCCGCCGCAGCACGGTGCTTCACCCTGCAGCCGGCTGCTGTACGCAACCTTAGTCAACGCACCGCAGCCAGCCAACGGTTCCCGCGCGAGCTGGACCCCGGATGGTACAAAGCTCGCCAGCAGGCGCCTTCTTCATCATTGTTATGGTACCACTTCTGGCCGTTTCTGTACCCTCGTGCTGTGACCTCATAGAGAGCTCACCGCCGGCTCAGGATTTCCGCGCAGCTCCTCGAGGCAGTGGCGGGAAGGTCTCTCGGCGAGCGCTTCCAGAACATTTCGTGAGGGGGGCCACTCAGCCCGTGTTTGTGGCATTTCCCGAGCGCAGGTATCTCGGTGGTCCTTCTAGGGCGTTTTCCGGACGAAGCTCTTCAAACAAGGGTTTCCCCAGATCTCTTCTCGCCGTTTTTGGGGGCGGTTCTGCCGCGCGCCGCCGGAGTTGGCGCTGGCTGGCCAGTGGAGAGAAGCCTACGCACACAGGCTGTCCATCCACGGCCGGGACGGCGAGCAGCTAATAGCCGACAAAGCTTTGCGCACATGGGCTCTGCGCGAGCAGACGCGCCTGTCCGCCACGGCCTCCTGACCAGTCTACGCGCGCACACGGCCTCTGCGGCGGTCTTGTGGGTGCACGCAGCCGACGGGACCAACAAGCCCTTGGACGCGCGGGCTCTGCGATGGCCACATGCTCACCAGTCGGGCCGTACACAACAAGCCCCTGCGCGCGCGGGCTCTGCTCAAGTGCTCTGGCAGTTGGTGCGTCTGGTAGCGATAGTTCTGCGCACACGGGGGATCTGTCCACGACAACGCGGTTCTACGCGGCGCCGTCGCGACAACCCTGCGCACGCGGGTGATCTTCCCACACCGACGCCGCCGTTTTTGCCATTGCTGAGATACCCCTGCGTACGCGGCGGCTTGGCGGTCCCGTCAACTTCCACTTTCTGCCGTCGTGCGATTATCCTGCGCACGCAGCGGCTTGGCACCTGCCACCGGGCTGGCGATGCTTCCTAATGGCCCGCGCCGAGTTTGTGCAGGCGCATCAGGTTAGTAGTGCCAGGTACGCCGACGGGTGCGCCAGACGTCACCACGATAGTGTCGCCTGCCGCCGCGAGCTGCTTTTCGTGGCACATGCGCTCAACGAGGCTTACCATCTCGTCCCCATCGGCCGCCTGGTCAATCACCACTGGCGTGATACCCCAGAACAAAGCACAACGGCGCGCAGTGGAGATTTCGGGAGTGGCTGCCACTGCCGGCACCGCGCTACGGCATTTGCTTACAAGCCGCGCCGTCCAGCCAGATTGCGTAAAAGCGACTATCAGTCGCGCCCCGGTGGCTTCAGCAGTCTGGGCAGCCGCCCGCGCCACCGCATCGGAATATGTGAGCCGCTCACCGCCTTCCGGCGCGCTGACCTGCAGATGTGGCTGCTGTGCCTGATACTGCTCTGCCTCTCGCACTATCCGTTCCATCATTCGCACACTCTCGACGGGGTAGCGGCCAGCAGAAGTTTCGCCGGAGAGCATCACTGCGTCGGTGCCGTCCAGGATAGCGTTGGCCACATCAGCCACCTCGGCTCGCGTCGGCCGGGGATGCTCTCGCATCGAGTCCAGCATTTGCGTGGCTGTTATCACTGGCACGCGGAAGGCCATGCACCGAGAGATGACCTGTTTTTGCACTAAAGGCACCCGTTCCGGGGCCATTTCGACCCCTAAATCGCCCCGGGCTACCATAACTGCGTCAGATGCCCGGATGAGGTCGTCCAACTCGGCAAGGGCTTCAGGCTTTTCGAGCTTGGCGATAACGCCTGCCTTACCGCCCAATTGCTCGATCAGAGCGCGAAGCTCGACGATGTCAGATGCGTGCTGGACGAAGCTCAGGGCCACGTAATCCACGCCCGAGGCCAATGCAAACTGGAGGTCTTCGCGGTCTTTGTCGGTAAGCGCTGGCGCAGAGACGGCAACCCCGGGCAAATTCATGCCCTTATGTTCAAGAAGCTCGCCGCCTGTTACTACCCGGCACCGTACACTTTTACCGCTCACGGAAAGGACCTTCAGCTCCAAAAGACCGTCGTCGAGCAGGATGCGCGCGCCAGGCTGCACGTCTTCGGCGAGTCCTTCGTAGTCGCTGGGTATGACGCCCGGGCATCCCACGACAGGCTCAGCGACCAGGTCAACCTCTTCGCCTTCTGTCAGCGTTATCTTACCGCCGGCTATTTTGCCTACTCGTATCCTTGGCCCTTGAAGGTCGGCAATGATGCCCAGCGGCACGCCGCGCTCTGCCTCCAGTTCGCGCAGGCGACGAATAGCTGCGGCATGCCAATCGTGGTTGCCGTGGGAGAAATTCAGCCGGGCCAAATCCATGCCGGCGTCGAGCATGGCGCGCAATATTGCTGGTTCTTCGCTGGCTGGCCCTACGGTACAGATTATCTTTGTCTTTGTTGGCCTGATTAGCATGTGCTCCCAACTCCCGACGCTTACCAGCATTATAACAGCGGGCGGCTGGCGACAAAGCCCTTGACCCAAGGCTGTGGCCCTGCCAGTATTGCTTCGTGTTGTAAGAATGTCTTAAGAGCATCCAGAGCGTCTCGGGTAGCGCGTCATCAAGCTGATGGGAATACGCGTGCTGCCCGGGATGCCAGTAAAAGGTCAGGTGGCTTTTGCATGAGCGTGGAGAGCAGCGGGAGGGCCAGGGCCAGGGGCTACCTGGTTGGCCTTGTTGTTGGCGGAGCCGCGGCAGTGATCGGCGGCCTTCTAGTGTGGCAGGCCGTGGTCGCCAGTCCGGTCCGCCATAACCGCACTACTGCAGCCATGAGCGTGGAGGAACTGCTTGGGCGTCACGAATGGCTCGCCCGATCGCTGGATAAGTGGCGCCAGGGCGCTGTCGCCACCGTTGCTGCTCCTCGTTTTCGAGACCTGGGCGCTTATCCCGTCGGCAACGGCCAGGCCTTTGGCATAGTGGGTCTTCACTGGCCCCTCGGCACCATAACAAACCTCATCGGCCCAAGCTACCAGAAGAGGCAAGGTTTCTTCGGGAGCCTCGCGCCGTGGCTGATGATAGGTGACAAACCTGCCGACTGTCCCGACCAGTCGGTCCACTGGCTCTCGGAGGCGCCAGTAGTGGCGTCTAGCCAGGGCATGCCCGATGGGCTGGTCCTAACAACATACACCTTCGCCCTGCCCGGCCAGCCCGGTCTGGGGATCGTTGCCGCCATAGTCAACAATGGCAAGCAGACCTTCCGGGATGTGGCCCTGATGCTTTCCAGCAATATGACGGCCGCCGAGGTTGCAGGCGACCGACTCGTGGTAGACCGGGGCAGCTCACGAATGACGATAGGCATTTGGGGCGGAAGACCTTCAGGTCTCGTCGAGGCCGCGCCCGTTATGCCTCGCGGCGTTGACAAGAAGGTCAATCCCTTTGCGGCCGGCGCATGTGTGACCGTACGCTTTCCTCTGGGCACTTTCGCCCCGGGCCAGTCGGTGGCTAAGCTTGCCTACGTCCTTTTCTCAGCATCCGCGGCCGAGGAAAAACAGGCGATCCAGCGGTTGGCGCAGGAAGGGTTTGCGGTGCTCGAGAGAGCGCGGTCAGGGTGGCAGCAGTCGGCGTCCACGTTGACAAGTGTCACCACAACCGACGCACGGATAGACCAGTTCTTGCGGGCAGCCTTGTATGTAGTGCTCTCTCAGCAGGCAGCGGGCGGCGGCTTTTCGCCCATGCATGGCTATACCTACCTGTGGGTGCGCGACAGCAACGGCCCGGTGCGTTTTCTTTCCGCTGTGGGCGCCAGGGACAATGTTGCCAATCATCTCGAATATCACTTCCGCGCCTGCGCTATAGAGAAACGTATCGGAAACAACGCTCCCCTGGACCTTCCCGTGCCGGAATCAATTGTCCCGCCCGACTGGGATAAGGTACCCGTGGAGCCGGCGGAGGTACCCAGTTTCGTCATTCTTCAGCACCTATGGTACTACCGCTCCAGTGGCGACCTGGCCCTTATAAAATGGCACTGGCCCATGCTGCGGCGGTGTCTTCTGGGCCAGGAGGCTGACTATAGGGGCGCTCTTCCTTTTCACGGCGACGAAACCTACCGCTTCCCAGGCTATGAGCTATTCCGCGCTGGAGAAAACATCACCGACTGGGTATGCCTGGAGACAATGTCGGCCGATTCGGCCTTCGAGTATGTGGCGGCAGCGGAAGCCATGGCGGAGTTTGCCACGGCTCTTGGTAAGCCGGAGGAGGCCGCCGATTACCGCACCCTCGCCGCCCGTATCCACAGGGCGACTGAACTAATCTACTGGCAGCAGGAATATGGCTTGTATGCTCCGTCCCTG
>JANZZA010000074.1 GCA_026419655.1 Armatimonadota bacterium
CGCTAGAGCGCAAGCTGCATCACCCCCTCGAGGTCGCGCACAACATGCACGCGAGTACCGGCCGACCACAGCCGCGCGGCTGCCCCACCCAATTCGCCTCCTCCGACAACGATGACGCTGGTGCAAAACCGCGCGGTCCGCAGAGTGCCTATCGCGCGCAGGATTTCATCATCCAGGGCCGGCACTATGAGCACCGCTGCCAGCTCCCGCGACCATTTGGGATGCTCGCGGCGAATAAGCTCGGCGAGGCTTAGCCCCGTTCCGGGGCCGAGGCGGGCCAGCACACCCAGTACGAGGTCCAGGGTTTCCTGGCCCTTGCCTGGCGGCACCACCACCGGCTCGAAGCGCTCCGGTGGCTGGCGCAGGGAAAGAATCTCCGCCGCCCGCTGGCGACTGGGCACATCCAGCTCCGTTGGCCAGGCCTCGATAAGCCGTGCCTGGTCAATACCGTTGCTGATGAGGCCGAAAAGCTGGTGGCGCTCACGCAAGTGGGCCGCGAGGCTGGCGGCTGTGGTTACAGCCAGCTCGCGCAAGGCTGTCACGTCTGCACCCGACGAACCCTGCGCGTCGTATTGGGCTGGGCGTGATTGCTCTGGTTCCTGCATGTCTTTTTCTCCGTCGTCTAACGGCCAGGCGTCCCGGTGGAAGTCGAGAATGAGGTTGGCGCCCTGCAGGCGCGTGAACTCGTAGATGCGCGAATGGAGCCGCCCTGTGTGGGCTGTGGCCTTCCAGTGGATTCGGCGAAGCGGGTCGCCCCGGAGGTACTCGCGGACGCCCGCAGGCCGGCCCGGGTCCTCAACGACGGCCCGGGCCACACGCACCTCGCCGAGGGGCCGTGAGGTGGGGACCAGAGTACGGCCGACAGGGACGAGCCGCGGATATACGGTCAGATAAGCCACTGGGGGCCTTGCCATGAAGCGCCGCAAAAGACCGAAATAATCGCCCGTCTCCGCCAGCACCGGCCCAAGACGGAAATACCCACGCCGTCGGCAGGCGACCCGATAGTCCAACACCAGTTCACCGCCCGGCGGAAGCCACGTAAGCGCGCCCCGTGCTCCCGAGACAGAAAGCTCGGGCACTATCAGGTCCTCCGCCAGAACCCAGGCCAGGGGCAAGAGTCCTGCGTTGCGCAACCTTACGCGTACCTGCACTTGTTCGCCGATTTGGGCTTCGCGGCGGTCACAATTGCGCTCGACAACCAGCCGGGCAGGCGCAGGATACGTCATCACCCAGGCCACGGCTAGAGATGCCGCTGCTGCGTAGAAAACAAAGGCCCAATAGCCGCCCAGCCACAAGACGGCCGCCAGAAGAACCACCAGGCTCGAGCCAATAAGCCACCTGCGCAGGCGCAAGCTCTATTCCCTCGCGGGTACAAGACTGCTCAGGCCTTGTCTTCCCTTGTCGCTGGCCTCGGGGCCGGCACTTGCTCGAGTAGCTCCTGAATAACGTCAGTCGTCTGGCGGCCGCGCAGCCGACTCTCGGCGGCTAGAATAATGCGGTGTGGCAGAACGTACCAAGCTAGATACTTGACATCGTCAGGCAAAACGTAGCTGCGCCCGACAATGGCAGCCATGGCCTGGCTGGCCCTGTAAAGGGCCTGGCTTGCGCGTGGGCTGGCACCCATGGCAAGGTCCGGGTGGCCGCGCGTGGCGTGAACCAGGCGCACGATGTACTGGCGCACGGCCTCATGGACCCTGACTGCTCTTATCGCTCGCTGGGCCGCCAGGACTTCCTCGGCGTCGGCTACCGGCCCCAGGTCCTCAATGGGGTGTCGCTGGCGCTGCCGCTCTAGCATTTCGTTTTCGTCGGTGAAGCTGGGGTATCCAATGGTAAGTCTCATCAGGAAGCGGTCCAGTTGAGCCTCGGGGAGCGGAAAGGTGCCCTCGAACTCGATTGGATTCTGGGTGGCCATGACAAGGAAGGGCGCGGGCAGTTGAAAGGTGTGGCCGTCCACGCTGACCTGTCTCTCGGCCATGGCCTCCAGTAAAGCGGACTGGGCCCGTGGAGTAGCACGGTTTATTTCGTCCGCCAGAACGACATTGTTCAGCACAGGCCCCGGCCGAAACTCAAACTCCCCGATTTTCTGATTGAAAACGAAAACACCCGTGATGTCTGACGGGAGCAAGTC
>JANZZA010000147.1 GCA_026419655.1 Armatimonadota bacterium
GTCCATTCCAGGAAGCCAGAAAAAACCTTCCATCGCTCCCGATAGCGTCTGGCGTAGGTCTGGGGAAAAACGTAGGCGATACCCGAGACGTCGGCAAGGAATTCATCGCCGGGCCTGGCGTGCTCATAGTACCACCGCGCCACGGCTGGCATGAGGTCGAGGATGGCTGGCCCCATGCCCCAGCCAATCGGGAAGTTGCCGTGGGATGGGTGCTCGAAATAGGCATGAAAATAGTCGCACCACGTGTTGAGGTTGTCGCCATCGGACATGGTGAAGGCGATGTATATTTTGTCTTGTTCCAGTGGCGGAGCTGGCGGCTGGTCGGGCGGGATGAGGCGGTCAATGTGCACGCCGCTCATGACGGATACGTTTGGGGTGTGGTCGGTACAGACGAGGCCTTTTCCGTAGGCGCCGCAAAATTCCACTCCCCCACCTTCGCCCAGCCCAATGCCATCACCAGCCCACGGGAAGCCTCTCATGCCGATGTTCGGCGGCATCTCGGCAAAGATTTCTGCCATTACCTGCATTTCAGCCAGAGGGTCCGCTCCCGGTTGGTCGCCGTCCCGCTCGCCTGTAATCCAGAAAATGACACCCCGCCACTGCATGTCGTAGTCCAGGTTGCCGTTAAAGGCAAGGTTGGGATGGGCATAGGCGCAAAGGTGATGGTTGAAACGGTCGCGATAGTTGCGCCACAGCCATGCCATGCCGTCGGCATACACTGAAAAGCGCCCGCGAAGGTCCTCTCTTACCTGGATTCCCAGGTCGCGAGCCAGGTCTGGCGGAGCAACAATAAGGTCTTCCAGAGCCGCCAGGTTACACGCTAAGAGCACTCCCTGATACAGCCTGGTGTCTGGCACCACGGCACCCCGGTAGGATCCCGCAAAGCGCCGGAATAGACTGCGCCAGTCCTCAACCTGCTCATAGCCGTCAATGTAGCCGGCCTCTTTGTGCCATTCCAGCCAGCGGCGGTCATGGTCGCTGTAAATGAGCCACAGGCGCGGCTGCTCACGGGCCGTCAGAGCCTGGAGGCAAGTCAGGGCCAGTTTCTCCCAGGGCGTCAGGCTGCGCACATCAACCACTAGCAGGGTACGGACCGGCGGCCTGGATTTGGGGAAGAAGGTGTCGCCCCACGGCCGCGGCTTGTCTACTATCTCGATATTGTCGGGCAGGGCTTTTGGTTGCGGCTGCTCGGCAAGCCGTGCATACACCTGCAGTACCTGCTCGCGGCTCAGTTTTCCCTTCTCCTGCAGCGCCCAGGCCACGCCCCGCACCAGGAGCTGCACAGCCGTGTATCTATCCTGATTTGTCATGGCGCTGGCCACCTGGCCTATCCACACATCGCGTGCGCCGGCGAATTGGCGGCAATTGTGCCGGATAACCGCTGCTGCCACCTGCGCTCCGCCGCCTGCCAGCCGAAGCTCCACCACCGGCAGAACGTCGTCTTCCGCTGGAATAGACCCGACATCAAGCCACTGCAGAGATACCTGCTGCGCCGCCAGGTAGTCGTTTCGAAAGCGCAGGGGATTGCCGTAGACCGCTGATAGCTCGCCCGGGATGATGGGTGGGCCGCCGAAGCCTCCGGTACCGATGCCGAACTCGTCGTGGGCAAAATAGCGGCCGTCGTGGCCCAGGTCGCGCCATTCCCCACCGGCGCCCTCGAAGCCCCCGTTTTCCAGAAGATTCTTTGCCGAGCCGGCGACGCGCAATTCCACGTCGTCCAGGTCCAGCGTGCCGCCATCCGACCACACCTGCAGGGAAACATCCATCTGATTGGCCCCTGCCGGCGCGGTAACTTCCTTTTGGATATACGTCCATTCGGCAGCATTGGCCGGCACGGCAGGCCCTTCCTGGCTCATGAAGCCTCCGCCGGCGAAGAAGCGGATGAAGAGATAGTCTTTCTCGGGCTGATTGGCGCGCGAG
>JANZZA010000217.1 GCA_026419655.1 Armatimonadota bacterium
GGCTCATAGCATTCTCACATTCGCGCCCAAGCTCGCAAGGGTTTCGGCGAAGCTGGGGAAGGAAGTACCCACTGCCTCGGCGCCTTCGACAACCGTCTCGCCGTCCGCTACTAGGCCAGCCACCGCCAGAGCCATGGCAACGCGATGGTCCATTTCGGCCCTCACCTGGGTGCCTCGTAGCGGCGTGGGGCCCCGGATTACCCAGCCGTCTTCAGTTTCCTTGATGTCAGCGCCCATGGCCCGCAAGTTCTCGGCCATGGTCGCTATGCGGTCCGACTCCTTGATGCGAAGTTCCCTTGCCTGTCGCACCACAGTCTCACCTTCGGCTTGCGTTGCCAGGACTGCCACCAGCGGCAGCTCGTCAATGGCCGCCGGGATAAGGTCACCTTCGACCAGGACGCCGCGAAGCTCACTTGAGAAGACCGTCAGGGTGCCCCATGGCTCCTCCCCCACGCGCAACAGCGGCCCAACCGCAATCCGCGCACCCATAGCAGCCAGGATACTCAGCAGGCCGGTCCTGGTGGGATTTAGCCCGACGCCATGGATGGTCACTTCGCTCCCTGGAACGAGCACGGCAGCAGCGATTAGGAAAGCGGCCGACGAGAAGTCCCCGGGTATGGTGAGAGTAGCTGCATGAAGCTGTTGCCCGCCCTCGACGGTGACTTTCAGGCCGTCAGTGGCTACCCTGCCGCCAAAGGCGGCCATGATGAGCTCGGTGTGGTTGCGACTGAGCTGAGGCTGGATGACAGTGGTGATGCCCTCGGCCTGAAGGCCAGCAAGGATGACGGCTGACTTGACCTGGGCGCTGGCTACAGGCTGCTCATAGACTATTCCCCGCAAATGCCCCCCGCGGATTGTCACCGGCGGCGTCAGGCGCTCGCCTTGACCGGTGACCTGGCTTCCCATGGCCCTGAGCGGGTGGGCGACCCGGTCCATCGGGCGGCGGCGCAGGCTCTCGTCGCCGTCGAGGGTGGTCTCGAAGGGCCGGCCAGCGACTGCCCCCATAAGCAGCCGCAAACCTGTGCCGGAGTTCCCCAAATCCAGGACACCCTCGAGCTGGCGCCAGGCCTCATAGCCCTCGCTGGTGATGTAAACATCGTTACCATTGCGCACTACGGTCGCACCCAAGGCGTGGATGGCGTAGAGCGTGCGCAGGCAGTCATCAGCCGCAAGAAAGTTATGAGCTTCCGTGGTGCCAGAAGCCATGGCTCCCAGGATGGCCACTCGGTGAGAGATGGACTTGTCTCCTGGTACCGTAGCGCTGCCGCGCAGAGAGACACTCTTCGCCGCCACCAGCCGCCGTCCCAAACTCGCTACGCCTCCTTTTCGTCCAGTTTCTGCCGCGCCGCCTGGGCGTGGGTTAGTACAGCAGCGACACCTTCTATATCTCCTGCCGCAAGCAGGTCCGCCAGGGCCTGCAGCTTTGCTGCCGTCAGGCGACAGGCTTCAGCTACTGGCGCCGAGTTTCCAGCCAGCACGTCTCTCCACATTTCGGGCGACCCCGCTGCCACCCGCGTTGTGTCCCGTAGACCAGCCCCTGAGTAGTCGCGCCGTACTGCCGCGTCGGGAAGCAATTCTTCCACCGCCAGGATTACTG
>JANZZA010000270.1 GCA_026419655.1 Armatimonadota bacterium
TATAGCGTATGCCTGACACCACGCCGCCGCTTATCATGCGGTTTGAGCGAAAGAGTACGTCCTGCGGCGACAGGTCTTCTTTTATCTCAACGGAGGCTTGGGCGCCCGGCATGAACAGTGGCCGGCACTGAAGCACGTTTATGCGCACTCGTCCGGCTTCTCCCACCGATGCGGTGAACTCTACGTCCACCGGACATCCGTAGGCCCCTTCCAGCCGCGTCAGGATAGCGTCCATCGTCTGCGCGAACCCCGTCTGTCGAATCAGGTTGTTGAAAGTGAGTACCATTGGCTGAGAAGTGTCTACCATGATGCTGATGGGGTCAGCCACGTGGTCGCCGCTGACGGTTGAGACCAGGTATCGCAACTGCTGGGGCGGCATCACGTCGAGCACATCTCGCAGCGGCAGCGTAACTAGTGAATTGGCCTTTAGGTCTATTACGTCCGCCTGGTGTTGGGAGTACTTGGCGATGCGGCGGCCGACTTCCGGGCGAAGCGTGGGGTTGCTTAAGGCGACTAGGCGGGGGTAATCGCCTCCGACGCGCTCCACCGCCCTGGTACCCAGACCGAACACAAGCCGCACCATCCCCTTATTGGGGTCTATGCGGTCGCTCCATGCGTACAGGTTCCGCGAGAAGGCGACTCCTGCGAGGGTGGGGAAGAAGTAGTGGCCGCGATGCGTGCCGGCCACGCGCTGCACCAAAATGGCCATCTGCTCATCGCTTTCCCCCAGTCCTCGGCGCCGACGGTAACTCAGGGCATCGGGATTCAGCGCACTCGCGTACACCAATTTCACGGCCCGCACGAAGGCTTCGAGGCGCTGTTCGGGGGTTCCCTGGTTGGCGCAGAACTCGCTGCGGTACTTGCCGGCAAAGGCGTTGCCGAGACTATCTTCCAGTAGACTTGACGACCGGACGATTATGGGGGCCTGGCCAAAGTAGTCGAGGATACTGCGAAACTGTTCAAGGATAGCTGGCGGGAACTGGCCGGCCAGGAACCGCCGCTCGACTTCTTCAAACTCCTCGCGAGAGATGCGGGAGCTGCGTGTTAACTGCAATCTCAGCCGGAAGAGGTCGTTGTTGACCAGAAAGGAGAAGAACACGTCGGAGCCGATGTAAAAGGAATCATGGTCGTCCAGTACCTCAGAGAAGTCAGGATAGTCATCATGAGGGGTTTGCAGGATTCGCCGGGCCACCAACATGCCCGCTGCCTTGCCGCCAATCCGCCCAGAGCCAACCATTCTTCGCCGGACGTTCAGCAAATCTTCTATAGTCATGTATCGGTCAGCTAGATCGCTGAACTCGGGGTGTGTGCCGATGAGCATACGGCAAAGCTCTTGCTTGAGTGCCAAAAACTCCGGGTCCTGGGGCGACGGCTCCCGACCCGATAGCCGCAGGCTCACCACTCTCCGATACACGCTCTCCCAGGGCGCCAGCGAAGCAACTTCGGCCTCTAATGGCCCGCCGCTTGCTGCGAGCGATACCTCAGCAGCATCTCCGCTTTCGAAAACCGGCGTCCATTTCTCGCCTTCCGCGCGGTGGGGAAGGAACATCGTCGGCGAGTACCTGTCCCACACCTTCAGGGGGTGCACGTACAAGCGGCCCTTGGCGTGGTAAACGTCCACCAGGAGCTGGGTCGTGTCGCGGATGCGTGCCACGGCCGCGTGGCTGTGACGGCCTCGCGTGAGAGCGAAATACGTCACCGTGTCAAGCTCGAACAGGAACGGACACGTCACCTGGAAGAAGTTCGCCAGCGATTCATCAGTGGCCCACTCGACTGCCAGGGCAGAGAGGTTGTCGAACACGAAGAATGTGCCGACTCCGTGGGTCTCGATGACGTCATGCACTGTCCGACTGAAGGAGTCAAATCCGCTAGCCGGGTCCAGCTCGACTAGCGATAGCCCGACCTGGGGTTTTACAACCGGTTCGTGTGGTGCGAACCGCAGGTAGACTACCTTGCGTCCTTGAGCGATGCCGTTGGCCACGAAGGGGCCTGCGAAGAACCGGTAGTCTTCCAAGCTGTCTACCTGGAAGACCACGTTGTCGCCCAGTCGCAGCCCCTGGACAACTTCGTCGAAGGCTGGAATGCCGCTGGATACGCGGAACTTTTCTTCCGTCACGCCTACGTCCTCCCGAGGCCAGTACGGAGGGACATTCACTCTCCTTTCATCATAACGCATTAAGGGCTGGCCTATCTACTCGCTCGCCGTTGTGAGCGGTGGGAGAGTCTGGTAACATAGCCAATCAAGCACGTGGATTTGGTGTGGTCGTGCTAGGCGGGGGGCTAGCGGTACCCTGTACCGGCAATCCGCTACAGCCGGGCTGAACTCCCGCCCAGAGGTAGCTCTGTTTGGGGTCTGACCCTTGTAAGCGGCGATGAGGGTCGGGTCCCGCGCAAGGAAGCGCTGGTGAACCCCGCCAGGCCCGAGAGGGAGCAACGGTAGCCTGTCGTGACCTGTGCCGCGGGGGTGCCTGGCCGGAGCTGGCTGCAGGGGTAACGCCTGGGCAGAGCTTATCGAAGGCGGGTGCACGACCACACCGTTGGGGTTTTTCAGCCGCAAGAAGACGCTTGCAAAGGTCGCTTTCCCGGCCCGCAATCGCGATCGCAGGTAAAAGGTCGGGCACGCAGCGATGTACACTTTCTGCACTCTGGACACGCGAGCACCAGCTTTTCCAAGAGTCCTGCAAGGGAGCCAGCCGGTGCCGCCGGCGGGGCGAGGGCAATGTCGTACGTACCTTTCAGTCTTCGCTACAGGCCCCAGACCTTCGGCGAGATAGTGGGCCAGGAGCACGTCAGCCGCACCCTGCAGAACGCGGTGGCTTCTGGCCGCGTGGTGCATGGCTATCTTTTTGCTGGCCCGCGCGGCACCGGAAAGACCTCTACCGCCCGCGTGCTGGCCAAGGCTTTGCTGTGTGAGCATGGCCCTACTCCTGAGCCGTGCGGCGAGTGCTCCATCTGCCGCGCCATTGCCGCTGGCCGCGCCCTGGATGTCATTGAGATAGACGCTGCTTCCAACCGCGGCATAGAACAAATCCGTGAGCTGCGGGAGAAGGTCCGATACTCTCCTGCGGAGGCGCGCTACAAGGTCTACATCCTCGACGAAGTTCACATGCTCACTCCTGAGGCCTTCAATGCGCTTCTCAAGACCCTTGAAGAGCCGCCCTCACACACCTTTTTCGTTCTGGCCACCACGGAACTGCATAAGGTCCCGCCAACCATCGTTTCCCGTTGCCAGCTTTTTGAGTTCCACCTCATCCCTGAGCCGCGCATCGTCGAGAGCTTGCGAGCCATCGCCGAGCGCGAGGGTGTTGAGGTGGAGGAGGGTGCGCTTGAGGAGCTGGCCAGGGCAGCACGCGGAGCTCTTCGCGACGCCGAAAGTATCTTCGACCAGGTGGTCGCCTACGCCGAAGGTCGAGTGACGGTGGAAACGGTGCGGGATGTGATAGGGGCTACGCCGCGGGAGTCGGTGGCCGGACTGATGCAGGCCATGGCGGATGGCGACTTGGCGGCTGTGCTGGCACGCCTGGACGACCTGGTTGCGGCCGGCAAGGACCTTTCTCAGCTTGTCCAGGATTTAATGCTCGCTACCAGAGAAATGCTGCGGGCTTCTCTTGGCGTCCACCCAGAAGGCGAGTGGCGGGAACTTCACAAGACGGGGGCCGCTCTCGGTTCTGCCAAGGTGGCTGAGGCGCTACGACTGCTGGGCGAGGCCGAAAAGCGCCTGCGCGAGGCAACCCAGCAGCAGCTTGCCGTGGAGCTGGCGTTAGCGGAGATAACGCAGATGTGGGCGGAGCCATCGGCCCAGGAGCGTGCCCTGGCATTGGCCAGGGCCGGCGCCGAGCGGTCCACCAAACCTTCCCAGCCGGGCCAGACCTCTGAGCGCGCTGGCCGCCGCCAGGCCGAGCCTAAGCGTCTCGCCCCGACTGCAGAGGCTGAGACGACCAGGTCCCGCAAGCGGCCTGCGCAGTCGGCGGAGACAGAAGAGCCAGGGGCGGAGAAAACTCCAGCCACGGACCGGAGCGTGTCTGAGCATCCGCCGGCTGAGGAGACTGTCGGAGCAGAAACCGCCTTGCCCACATCTGAGGCCCGCTCTCCGCAGGCATCTGAGGCGCTTGCCGAAGCAGCCGCTGGCGACTTCACGCGTTCTTGGCAAGCCGTTTACGTTGCGCTCAAGCGCCGGCGTCGGGTGGCGGTGTGGGCGATGTTGAGGGAGAGTCGGCCCGAAGCCCTAATTGAAGACCAGCTTGTGGTGCGATTCCCCGCAGGGTGTAAGTTCCATCACGAGCGGGTTAACGGAGACTATCGGAGCGACGTGGAGCAGGCGCTGGCAGAAGTCTTCGGCCGCCCCGTCAAACTCGTAGCCTTGCTTGGCGACGAAAAGACTCCGACCGCACCAGCGCCCAGTGGTCCCGCCGGCAAGAGACCGGCGGCCCCTGAGCCACAGCAGCCTGTACTGACGCCGGACGAGGAGACACCTGCCAGGGCCGCCGAGCTTCCCGCTGAGCGCAGAACTGCGGGGCTTGAGCCTGCTGTTCCCGAGCCGCGGGTTGCTGAGCGGGAGGCCGTCGGGGAAGACGAAGCCGACCGTGCCGCCAGGCTTGCCCTCGACTTTTTCGAGGGCAGTGAGGAAATTCCGCCGGAATAAAGACAGGGCGCCTGCAACCTTAGTCGTCGGGCCTGCTGGTGCCGGGCAACGGCGGGATAGGGGTGGTTATAGTTTGCCTCTGGCCGGGGTCCAGGGGCGCGGCGTCAAAGCGCGGTGCCCCAAAAGCACGCGGGGGCTCCGGCCATCAATGAATGGGGACGCCAGCGGAACTCTTGGCCTCGAGAGGGCGAAGTCATGCTGAATCCCTTCGAAGCACTCATCCAGAAGCAAGTTGCCAGGTTCCAGGAGGGCCTCCAGCAGGCCTTCGCGGAGCTGGCGGAGATGACTGTGGAGGTGCAGGCTGGCGACGGGGCTGTGACTTTGCGTGCCAACGGTCTTGGGGATGGACTGAAGGTCAGCATCAGCGAGCCCCTCTTGGCTCCTGAGAATCACTGCGAAGTCGAGCGACTGGTGGCCGAAGCAGTGGCAGAATTGATGCGGAAGCTGAAAGAAGTCAAGCGCGAGCGGATAGCTGAGCGCACGCCGCTGGGTTCTCTGAAAGTCGAGCTGCCGGATGTTTTTTAGGGGCCTGTTCGGTTTTCCTTCAGTCTGGTTTCCCGGGATGGACGTGGCGGCTATCGCTGCCTGTTGTGGCCAGGACGGAACGCTTCCGGCGCGGTGTCTTCTTGGCGCGGTCATGGCTCTCGTTCTCTTCCCGGGCTATTGCAAAAGCCGGTGCTGACTTATGCGGAGTGAAGAATGTGTACACCGCCGTGCGCCCGACGATTTACCTGTGATCGCTTCTGAGAGGCGGTAAAGTGGTCTTTGCGACAGTCTCCATTGTAGAGCGTCTGTGGTGGAAGCAACGCGAAAAAGTTTGGCAAGGAATGCTGGGAGACAACCTTTTGCAAAGGTGGTTGTTGCAAAAGCTGGTACAGGCCTAGCTGAGGCGCAGATAGTGTACAGAACTGCGAGCCCGGTTTTTCCCTTGTGCTCTTTTCTTGCCGTCGCTGGGGCCACTGTTGTAACAGTAACCGGAGGGGTTTTCCCAAAAAGAAGCATGCTTCTTGGAACGCTTCTCGGTTGACACTGATTGCTATAGGGGCAGCTCCTGGACAACCCAACGGAGTCTTTTTCCGGCACTCTATGAGCCATTGGGGCCGAGACCTGCTATAATATATTCGGGTTTCGGGAGGGAAGCCGCGGGAGATCCGCGGCCGGGGCATTCCTTCTCGGTACAAAAAGCTTTGCGCCCTTTGCCCAGGGAGCCGGAGTGGAGTAACTTGTATCCGGGGCAAAACCATCTGTATCCCGGGCAAGGCCATCGCCTGGCGCGATAGTCAGGGCTGTGGCAAGGGTGGCATTGGCAGCAGGGGTGGCAGCACAAACTGCAGCAGGCGGACGCCGACGGAGGAATGACCTTGCACCTTAAGAGGCTTTATCTGCGCGGTTTCAAAACCTTCGCTGATCCGACCACCCTGGATTTTGACAGTCGCATTACGGCCATCGTAGGCCCAAACGGCGTGGGCAAGAGCAACGTGGTGGATGCTGTGTTGTGGGTGTTGGGGGAGCAATCTGCTCGCACCCTGCGCACCAGTCATCTCCAGGAAGTCATCTTCGCCGGTGCCGATGGCCGTCGCCCCCTGGGAATGGCCGAAGTCACCATAACCCTGGACAATGCTGATGGTGCTCTGCCCACTGATTACGTTGAGGTCGAGATAACCCGAAGGCTCTTTCGCAGCGGCGATTCGGAATACTTGCTAAACCGTAATCGCTGCCGTCTGCGTGACATCCGCGACCTCTTCCTTGACACCGGCCTCGGCCCCGACGGCTATTCGGTAATCGGCCAGGGCGAGATTGATGCGATCCTTTCCGTGCGACCCGAGGACCGCCGGGAGTTAATAGAAGAGGCTGCCGGCGTGCGCAAGTACCGTGTTCGTCGCGATGAGGCCGAGCGCCGCCTTGAGGACACGCGCCATGAGATGCGCCGCCTAGAGGACGTGATTGCCGAACTGGCCAGCCACATCGAGCCGCTTCGCGGGGAAGCGGCTGCCGCCGAGACCTATCGTAGCCTTGACGCTCGACTGCGCGAGCTTGAGGTGCGCTTACTGGCAGCCGAGCATGTAGCTCGCCTGCGTCGCTTGGGCCGATTAGAGAATGACCGCCTCACTGCGGCTCAAGACCTTGAAAGCTGCAAGACTGAGGCTGTTCGTGTGGCCCAGGAGCTTGAGCAGCTTCGGGCGGACAGGGAGCTGACCGAGGCACGGCTAGAAGAG
>JANZZA010000318.1 GCA_026419655.1 Armatimonadota bacterium
GGTGGAAGCAGCACGAAAAAGTTTGGGAAGGGGGCCTGGGCGATAACCCTTTTCAAAGGGTTTCCCCCAGAAAAAGCCCTTGCGGTGGCAGTGGCTATTTGAAGTAGCGTCCTCGAGCAACCTTTAGGCGCGAGCCGGCCCGCCTTGTTAGACCGCAGGGGTGGTGATACTCAGGGCAGCACCATGGCTCTCAGGGCGTCGCCGGGGCGGGCGGCTGTGAAGTCGAGTGCGTCCTTAGTCTTCTCAAGGGGAAATTCGCGCACGGGTATCCTGCTCAGGTCAACGTGGCCGGCTGCCACCATGGCCAGGGCGTCGGCAAGCTCGTCGCGCGAGCGGCGAGAGAAAATGATGGTCAGTTCGCGGCGGCGTGCTACGTCGGCCTCGAAGGATATTCTTTCCGGGTGAGGGATGCCTACCACTACGACTTTTCCGGCAGGTCGCGCCAGGTACAGTGCGTGCTCGACAGCTTCCCCCTCTCCGGCGCACTCGAAAACAACGTCGCCCTCGACGCCCACGTCACGGAGGTTCCCGGCCCCTGGGACCACTGGGTCGGCACCAAGGAGTGCAGCCCGCTGGCGTCGTCCCTCGATTGGCTCCGCCAGGGCAATCTGCTGAAGGCCCACGGCCCGGGCGCACATGAGCACCGACAGGCCTATCATGCCCGCCCCTAGAATGACAATCTGGTCGTTGGGCTGAGGCGCGGCGAGGCGCACTGCGTGAAGCCCCACGGTCAGCGGCTCGGCCAGTGCTCCCTGGACGTAGGAAACACCCTCAGGCAGGACGCAGCAGGCATAAGCAGGGCAGGCGATATACTCGGCCAGGGCACCGTCGCGGTGAGGGAAGCTGGGGAAGACCTGGTTGCGGCACAGGTGCGTGAGGCCGCGCTGGCATGAGTCGCACTGGCCGCAATGCCAGCTCGGCTCAACGGCCACACGGGCACCGATGGGCGGGCTATCCACGCCTTCGCCGTGGGCGACAATGTCGCCGGCAAATTCATGGCCCTGGATGATAGGCTGCTTCAGCGCAACGCCACCCGCGTGGCCGTCCTCGTACAGGCGCCAATCGGACGGACAAATCGCACACGCCCGCACCCGCACCAAAACCTCCCCCGGCCCCGGCGCTGGCGTCGGGACTTCTTCTATCCGCACATCATGCCTGCCGTGAAGCCTCGCTGCCTTCATCGCTCACTCGCCGCCATGCTCTGATGCGCCCTGACACAGCACTGGACAGGGACACAAAAACATAGCCCGGCCTCGTCAGTCAAGAGCCGCGTGGTGCATAGTCTGTCCAAGCTCGTTGCCAATTCCCTGCGGCTTCCTTATGCTTCGGTTTCCCTGCATGTCCGTAAAGTAATGCAACTTGATTCCTTGCCTGCGTTCAAAAGTGGGTAGACGTCAGCTCCAGGGAGTAATCGGTTTTCTAGGGAGACCGTTGCAAAAGTTTCTGCAGCTCCTCGGAGATGCGCTCCGAGGTAAAAGGTGGGACACACAACTTTATACACTTTTGTGGCCTTCTATAAGCCAGCACCGGGCTTTGTGATAGACCACCAAGGTGATTCTCCAGGCCTTACTCTTTCCTGCCTGAAACAAAATCCTGAATAAACTGAATACTCCCCTCGGGCCCAGGGAGTATTCGGTTTTCTCAGCATACTGTTGGAAAAGTTTCTGCAGCGCCTCGGAGGTACGCTCCGAGGCAAAGGATGGGACACAGAACTTCATACACTTTCGTGGCCCTTTATGCGTCAACACGGGTTTTGGTGCGGACCACCGGGTTGATTCTCAGGGCCTTACTGTTTTCTGCCTGAAACAAAATCCTGAGTAAACTGAATACTCCCTCGGGCCCAGAAGGCTTTGCCAAGACTGAGCCTTGCCTGTATACTGCTGCCCGCTTTTGCTCACTATATGGTTGCTGCATCGGCTGAAGGGGCCCGCGAGGCCCAAGGAGAGACAGGTTTTATGTGTGGAATAGTTGGCTATATTGGCGATAAGGACGCGCCGCTCATTTGTCTGGAGGGCCTGCGGCGGCTGGAATATCGCGGCTATGACTCCGCTGGCGTCGCTGTGGTGGTGAACGGGCTACTGGACGTGCGGAAGGTTGTTGGCAAGCTCGCCAACCTGGCAGAGCTTCTCGACGCCGAGCCGCTCCACGGCACCGTGGGCATTGGCCATACCAGGTGGGCAACCCATGGAAAGCCATCGGTTGAAAACTCCCACCCACACCTTTCCTGCGCTGGCGACATCGCCGTCGTCCACAACGGCATCATTGAAAACTACGCCGAGCTTCGCGCGCGTTTGCAGGCCGAGGGACATGTTTTCCGCAGTCAGACTGACACCGAGACCGTGGCCCATCTCGTCGAGAAGTACTATGAGGGCGACCTGGGGGAAGCCGTGCGCCGTGCCTGTCACGAGCTTGAGGGTAGCTTTGCCCTCGGTGTGATCCACGCAGCCCATCCCGATATGCTCATAGGTGCCCGTCGCTTCTCGCCC
>JANZZA010000460.1 GCA_026419655.1 Armatimonadota bacterium
GTGGTGGGCCTGCCCTTCCATCCCAAGACCGGCTCAAATGCTGACGGCTCTATAGTTCATGCTGCCGCGGCCGGCCTGCTTAACAACCCCAACGTGATGGCCGGCGATTACGTGCGGTTTCTTTTCCTGATGCCAGGCGCCAAGTATCCAGCGGCCAGGGCTGCCACGATCAACACCGCCGGCGGCCTCAGTCTCACCCCAGCCCAGGTACACTTGAATCCCTACAGGGTCACCGACGGAGAGCAGATCTACGTGCAGCGCGCCGTGGCAAACACGGGAACGGCCTTCAACGTGCAGGTGGTCGTGTGGAGTACTCTGGACGGTTTGGAGTTTTACGCCGAGTTCAACGGTGTGGGTGTGGTCCCTGGACCGAGAACAATAGTAACCGCTACAGGCTCGGCGATCATCGAGATGACTACGGATTTTCCGACACCTCCTCCGCCTCCGGGGCCTGACCCGACATACGTGGTTCAGTACGCCGTCATAACGGTGAAGTCCAACTGTGTAGTGGTGCCGCACGAGCCCGCATCAGACCCCGGCGGATGGGGATCGTGGTTCACCACGGTTCCAGAGGCGTTTGATAACTGTTTTGCGATACCGCCTGCGGGGTCGCCCGGGGGTGACCGGGTCACGGACTGGCTCAACGATGTGGTCGAGACCGGCAATCCAATAACGACTCCCGCCGGCTTTTATCAGATACCCGAAGGGGCTGTTGGCAAAGGCTGGGTACTAGTACTCTGGCGCAATCAGGCTTATGAAGGTACTGTTGAAGATGGGTCTCTGGCGCCCGGGTCCAGTTACGGCGGCGCGGTATGGTACGATGGACCTGAGACTGAGTGGAATTACGACTGGCTGGTAGAGAGCGGACAGGCGGGGGCCGCAAGCCGTCTTTGGGGCAACTGTCCGGCCATAGCAAACCCGGTCGCGCCCCTTGAAAGCTTCCACACTCCGGACGACCCGGCGGGCCAGTACAGGTCAACCGACCCACCCTGGTACGTGGCCAGCGCCTTTATCTCGTCGCGGCTTGAGGTGCCGCTGACAAGGGATGTGAGGTCAAGTGCCAACACGCCTGTTGAAACTACCGGGGCGGCGCGCATTTTCGTGGGCCAGACAAGTGGTGGGCAGGTTGACGGCTCGTACGAGACGGGCGTTGTGACACCGGCGCGGGAGGCATCGCTAAATAACCGCATGACGGCGGTACTCAAGTGTCCGGAATGCGGGTCGGTCTTGACTACCCTGAGCGCGAACCAGTGTGAATACTGCAACGCTGCTCTGTCCTCGACGGACGATAGGGTTGATGGCGACACAGCCTTCGCCACCACGCTTTTGCAGCCGCCAAGCCTGCGTCCACAAGACTCGCGCTGGCCTACTCTTAACCCAGACGCCAACCCCAATCCACGCAACTTGGCCGTGGCCAATCGGGTCTCGCTACCCTTTGCCGCGCTGAAATGGGCGCCGACACTCCAATACGTTGCTCCTGCTCGGAGCCTTGATTTGTTATTTTTTGCCGACTTGCCCCGCAGCACGCCGCCTTCCGTACCGCCTCTGGGCCTAGACGGGATTAGGCCGAACATGGTTACGAACGACGGGTACGTGGGGCGCCTCTTCGTTTACTGTGAGGATGAGCCGCTCGGGGGACAAGAAGGCTTTGATCCGACGCAGCCGGACCAGCCGGAGTGGATGAGGGGCTATCGCTGCCCAAGTTGCAGGCAGTGGACTTTCGGTCAGGTACCGGGGCCATGCACCAACACGAGCGGAACGAATCCTTGTAAGGGCTACCGCGTGTGCCCTGTGTGCGCAGTCGCATCGCCCGTTCCAGACCCGCCGACGGCCACAACTGCCTGTCCCTTCTGCGGCAGACAGTTAGATGGAGGCAACAACTATGGGCCCACGGATAGTTTCTGCGGAGCGCCGCGCATAACCGAAGAGGACCTTGACGCAGAGGAATATGACATCTTCGAAGTACAGGTCTCGGTGCAGCGGGAGCTTCAGATGGCTGGTGGGGCTGGGGGAGTGGAGCTCGGGCGGGTTGCGCCGGGCGTACCGCCGGGCGAGCCGGATACAACAGTGAGGACTGGCGGGGTTGTACCAGCCGAACCGGGCGATGTGACCCTTCCGCCTCGCCCATTTAGAATCGTCAATTCCGGCAACGTGCGGGCGACCTTGGAGCCCAGGGGGACAGACCTGGCTCGCGCGGACACTGACTTGCTCAAGCTTTCACCGCTGGGTCTGGCGGGCCGCGTGCCCCTGGCGGCAGGCACTGTATTTGCCTGGCGGTGGGATGGTAAGCCGTTGTCCGGCATGCCTGCTGTGCCTGGTGCGGCCGGGGCACCCCGCGGAGAGCCGACGGGCGCAGCCCTCCAGGCCGGTGACCGGAGCAACCCCAAGAACCTACTGCCCGTGCCTCTGGGCCAGCCGGCCGGTACGCACTCCGGCACGCTCGTAACTTTGACCGACCATGATGCCGATGGCATTGCCGACATTCCCACGGCAAGCTTTGATGTGTCCCTTCGGGTCGGTGAGGCCCGCATTCCGCAAAATGATTACTTCAGCGCCGACGTGGCACCGGTGCTGAGCTTTGACCTCGACGACAATGGGCAGCCTGTAGGCCTTCACCTGGTGTGGATGACGAACCGGCCGCTGAGTTCCGGAACCGACGTGGATGAGGATGTGGCACCCGTCACCGACCCCACAGGTGCCCGAGCGCCCGATGCGCCGTTCAACCTGGTCTACGCTAACGCCGATTTGCAGCCGCCTGCTGGATTGTACAGACACTACGAATGGCAGGCCTCCGGCGGAGGAATAGCCGAGGCGAAGGCTCTGACGATTGACAGCGGCGCGGGGGTAGTGAACGAGTCGCCCTTTGTCTTGACTTTCCGGGGCGGCTCGGCCTACGAGCGGCTGGCCTTGTGGCACCGCTTGCGACCGACGGCGGGAGGTTGGGACAGCACGCTGCGGTTTGTTGGAGCGGGCACGTCCGGCTATGCCTCGGGTGCCGGCGGGTACCTCCATACCGCCGCTGATGTCCAGGCCCTGCGGGCGCTGAACGTAGCCGCGCCCACTGACCCGCTCGTGTTGTGGCTTTTCTGGCACCAGGGGCCTAAGGGACATGAGACAATTTCCTATCTGCCGAATGTGAGGCCGCCAGCCGTCCCTAATACCGCTGATGCGCGCCCGCTGCCTGTGTCCCTTGCCCTCGGCTCCAGGCCCCACGACGAGCGCCAGGACGTGGTGCTGCCTGGGCTGGGCGCGGTTTCTGTCCACCGCTTCGCGGCCAGCCCCTTCACCTATGTGCGCGACCCCTATGCGTGGCTGATGATAGACCCGGGTAGTGAGTCACAGGTGGAGCTGCTGAATGTGGCCTTTACTGGCCACGTGCGGCATGACGAGAATACCGACATTTGCTGGGTGCGTTTTGCCTGGGATCCCAACGGCGGGCTTACTAAAGTGGGCTTCCCGCGGCTGACGGGACGCGTTGGGATACCGGGGAGTGGGCTGAAGGCCGGCGAGAGGCTGAGGGCCGACGCAAAGCGCCAGGTTTTCTCAACGCGACATTTGGAATGGGCCGTCCACGACGTTGCGGGGGACAACTACGGCATGGCGCCCACCGCCTTCGACCCGAAGCTTTTGTTGGCGGTAACTGCCGGTGGGAACACGTACGTGTATCGGATTACCTGGGACCCGCACGACCCGCCAAAGCAGCGATGGGTGCGGGAGCGAAACGCCTACGTGGTCCAGCCGCGGTTCGCGAAAATCTGGCCGACTGACGGGGTAGACCCCTTGTTTGCCGCGCGGGCTTATCCAGGTGATCCGGCTGGGGGCTACAGACTCGTTGACCCACCCACCGCGCAAATGCCTACTCCCCGGCCCTTGATGGCCGAAATAACTCCTGCCACTGGCGTGGTGACCTTCAGTTCGCCTCTTTTCAACTCTGAGGCTCCTGATGACGCGAGCGCCGTGCTAAATCTGAGCAATGTCGCGGCCGTGAGTGACGTGCAACTGTACGCCGATTATACGCCGCTGGTATGGCGGATATGCCGGGACCCGGCGGCGGACGACAGCCCCTTTGCCTTCTGGCGGCCCGAGGATACCGGTGGCCTGACAATTTTCTGGCGGCGCACCTTCTCTCCAGCGGACCCGCCCTTCGAGGGCCGCAGCATATTCGTGTATAAACAGTTCGCTCCCGCGGTCCAGCTTCAGTATCCGCGAGTGTCGGGCCATGTCCAGTACTGGCATAGTGGTAGCTGGGAGGACCTGCCTGATCCGCCATACAAGTTGTACCGGGAAACTGGTTGTATCGTTGACACGAGCATGACGCTTGCAGCGCCGCCCAGTGCACCGACGTTGCTGCAGTATACCGGGTATGGGGCCGTCCGGCAGGAGCGCCGGGTTTTCCTGGGCTGGACAGAGGAGCGACGCGTGCCTGTAGAGACGGAGGCAATCGTCGGCCCCTTCAGTGTGGCGCAGGAAACGTACGGGGTGGACCTTGGTAACCAGGGGACACGGGATGTGACGCGGTTCTGGCTGGCCTGGTCGAGCCCGCGGGCGGTTTATGACCTGCGCACGGTGGCCGCGGGCGGCGGTGACTGGCGCCAGTCGGCGGACGTTTATCTCGCTACTGTCGTGACGAATCTTCACACGGCTGTGCCCGAGCCGGTTGAGTGACATGTCGCCCGGGCCGGGATGGTGAGGTGGCAGCCGAGCCTGTGGTTTTTGCGATTGAGTTGGGGTGAGCAGGAACCGGTTTGGTAGGGTTTTAATGAGAAGGTGCCAGCGGTTTTGTAGCGTTGTCGGGTAAATCGAGGTGGGATGCAATCGGTTCGGAATGGTTCAACGACGACCCGCCAGCGGTCTTGTAGCGTTGGCGGGTGATCCGAAGTGGGCTGGAATCGGGCGGGGCACACGGCTTGGCTGCCAGATTCTCGGTTTCTAAACGCTTGACAAAATGGCACCGTGTAGGTTAGCATGGCGTACTAAGGGCGGTAGCAGCAAGGGCTACAGCTGGCGATGCGGTGTCAGGGGGAGGCCGGATGGCACGAGGCGTCACCCACGTTCTCGGAGTTGACCCGGGGACGCAAAGCATCAAGGTAGTTGAGTTGCAGCAGACGGCGCATGGAGTTGCCCTGGTGCGACTGCCGGTGATTCTCCCCACGCCTGAGAAAGCGGTTGACGGCGGCCAAGTGTCAGACCCCAATGCGGTTGCGGCGGCGCTTCGCGAGGCACTGCGGATAGGTCATTTCACTTGCAAGAAGGCCGTTGTATCCGTCGCAGGCGACCCGATGGTGATTGTGCGCGTGACGGAGATGGCACGGCTGAGCGGGAAGGACCTCGAGGACGCTGTGAAGTTCGAGATTGGCCGCCACAGCCAGTTTGGCATCGAAGACCTCTATTACGATTACGATATTCTCCAGCCACGAGATGCGCCGGCAGATGCGCAAAAGATGGAGGTGTTGCTGGCGGCGGCGCATGAGGAGGTCGTAAACAACACCGTAAACGCGCTGCTGCGGGCAAAGCTTCAGCCTGTGGGCGTGGATGTGCAGCCCCTGGCGCTGTCGAGAGCTGCGCTACAATCAGCAGGTTTGCAGGGGTTCGACCAGACAATCTGCTGCCTGCACATTGGGGCGAGCGCAACCATGATCATCATGGTGCGCAAGGGGCTGACGAACTTTATCCGTTTCTTGCCCCAGTCGAGTGAAGCGATGACGGTGGCGATCCGACGAGCGGGTGTGGGCGATGCCGCGAAAGCCGAGGCTGTCAAGCGTGCGCTGGCTGATGTGTCTACGCTGGTGGGGTTCGAGGGAGCGGATGAAGGCAGCGTTTTCGAAGTCTCCGACACCTCCTTGGTAGAAGCGGCGGCCGAAGAGCCAGAAGAGGCTACGCTGCTGGACATTGATCAAACCCTTCCCGAGGGCGTAGAAGGCCCGCCGGTGCCCAGACCTGCACCTCATGCGGCTCCGTCGGCTGTGCCTGGCATGACCGAAGAGGAACGTCAGGCGGCGGATGCCCTGTTGACTGCTCTGGAACAGCCAGTGGCCGACCTGGCCACGGAGCTGCGCCGCTCCATTGACTTCTATCGTCGTCAGCATCGTAACGAGCCGGTGGACAGGGTAGTGCTATCGGGTGGTGGGGCGCTACTGCGCGGGCTTGCCGAGCTATTGTCAGCCGAGACCGGCATCCGCTGCGAGATGGCTAATCCCTTTGCCAATATGCTGCTTCCCGATGACAGCGAAGACCTGAAGCAATACCTGGCACAGATTGGGCCGCTGATGACCGTGGCTACGGGCCTGGCGCTGCGGGACATTATTCAGACGCCGGTGACGGCCGGAGGGCAAGCGTAGGCCGTGCTCAGAATAGACCTGCTGCCCAAGAGCTTTCGCATCGCCCGCCTCAACAAGCTCATGCTCGTTGGGCTGCTTGTAGTTCTGGGCCTGGTGGCTGCCTACTGGCTTCAAACTGGCGCGACGATCAATGCGCAGATAGCTGACACCGAGCGCCAGATCGCCTCGGTGCGCGATGCGGCTAACCAATATGACCAGACCATGGCTGAGCTGGGTGACAAGCAGGCCGAGCTTCAGCCAATAGCCGATAAAGTGAAGTTCGTCGAAGATGCGGACAAGAGCGGAGAGATTTACTGGGAGCTATACCACAAACTCAAGCGGTACATCTGGGCGCAGGCCCGAATGGAGACCTTTCGCATCAGCCCACCGAATGCGTGCTCGTTCACCGTCCAGGTGACGGGAACGACCCAGTACGCACGGTTTCTACTCAACCTGCTGCGGTGTCCGGATCTGACGATAACCAGCTTCACGGTGCTAAGCGCCGGGCGTGGCGTGCCGAGCGCTGGCCAGCCAGAACCTGGCATGTGGCCCACGGCGCGGGGGAAGGTAGTTACGGGTGAGCAGCAGGCGGCCCCAGCACGTGCCGGTGGAGCTGGGGGGGGCGTGCCGGGGATGGGCCCCGTTGGCATGGGTGGGCCTGGAATGGGTGGGATGCCGGGTCCTGGCGGGCCAATGATGGGCGGCGGGCCTGGCGGTCCACCCGGAGGGGCGCCCGGTATGGGGGGTATGCCCGGCGGCGGGCCGCCGGGGATGGGCGGCATGGGACCCGGGCCTGGCGGAATGGGCCCCGGTCCAGGCGGCATGGGACCCATGGCTGGCATGATGGGCGGCCAGGTCGGTGCCGCCGGTGGTGCTACCACTTCTCCGGACCGCCAGCCAATCACGATCCAGGTCAGTGGAGTTCTTAGCACGACGATAGCGCCGCCTATGCCGCCAGGGGCCGCGATGGGCGGCGTCGGCGGGATGCCCGGGATGGGCGGTGGTATGATGGGAATGGGCGGTGCGCCAGGAGGCATGCCTGGCATGGGTGGTGCCCCTGGTGGCGCGCCGGGCGGACCTGGAGCCGCGCCTGGAGGGGCTGCTCCTGCTGGTCGCGGTGGTCGTCGCGGGGGTGAAGAAGAAGAGAGTGGAGGGGGACTTGGCAGGCGCCGTGGTGCGGAGGGTGGCGAAGAGTAAGCTGCTGGACATTTCGAGGATGCAGCGATGCTGGGCAAAATACCGCTCTTCGTGATACCGATTGTTGCTGTACTGCTCGTCGTGGGGATTTCCTTCGCCACGAACAAGTATTACGTGACCCCCCTGCGGGACCAGCTCGCGAAGAAGCAGCAGGAGTACATGGGCCTCAAGCAGAAGGCTGATGGGTTGGCCTCTGCGCTAAAACAACTCGAGGATACTACACGGCAGTGGAAAGAAGCTCACGCTAAACTCCAGCATCTGATGATGACGCGGAGCATCCCGCTGTCGTTCTATATGCCCGTTGAGGCAATGATAACGCTGGCCTACGAGTTGCGGCACGACTTGGGGCCGGTAATGACGAAGTGGCTGGAGAGCACGGGATGCACTATTGAGTCGTCCGTGGCTCTTCCCGCGCCGCCTGGCACACCCCCACTGCCGCCGGCGAACGGTTTCTATCAGGTGACGCCGCAGCCGCTTACGATCACGGTGCGAGGGAAGCTGGCCCAGATTGAGCAGTTATATAGGTCGTTGAAGAACTGCCCACGAGTGGTCACGATCAGTGGTCTAGATCTGCGGCGTGGCCCGGGGCCGGGCGACGATATGCTGGGGAGCTTCACCCTTAACGTCTATTTGTTGGTTGAGACGCCGCCGGGGGCAGCGATGCCAGCGGCGGCCGGGGCTGCTGGGGCCGAAGGGCCTGGCATGGGCATGCTTGGAGCGCCTGGGGGTATGCCCGGCATGCCCGGTGGCGGGGCTCCTGGAATGGGTCCAGGCATGGGGGCTGGGCCTGGTGGCGCGCCGCCTGGCATGGGTGGGGCAGGAGCTCCGGCGCCGTCAGCCGGAGGCAGGGGCAGGGCCCGCGGCGGCGAAGAGGAGGGCGGCGAGGAGGCTGGCGGCGGTTTGGGCAGGCGCCGCGGCGGGGGAGGAGAGGAATAGCTGTCAACTGCTGAGAATACTGGCGAGCTGGTAGACCATGAAGAGCCGCCGGGCAGGTAGCAGACAAGGCAGGTCTCCGGCAAACGGTGCAATAGCGGCAACACTGACATCGGTGGTGTTTCTGGCAGTTTTGCCAGTGGTCGCGCCGTGGCCGCAAGCTCAGGCTCAAGGGCCAGATGCTCCAGGTGGGCCAGGTGGGCCGGGAGGCCCAGGGCCAGGTGCTGGTGGACCACCTATGGGCATGCCCGGTGGGGGCGCGCCCGGGGGGCCGCCAGGTGGTATGCCGGGGGCAGGGGCCCCAGGTGGAGGAATGCCGGGCATGGGGCCCCCTGGTGCGGGTATGCCTGGTATGGGAGCGCCTGGAGGCGGCGCGCCGGGTGGTGGCATGCCAGGGATGGGGATGCCAGGGGTTGGAGCACTGGGGCCTGGGGCACCGGGTGCAGCACCGGGTGGTGCCCCAGGAGCGCCGGCTGCCCCGGCTAAGCCTCCCCTGGAGCCGTGGCGCGAGAATCCTTTTTTGCCGCTTGGCGTGGAGGGGGCCGCAGCGCGCGTGCGGATGCCCTGGGTGCGCACCTATGGGCCGAACTGGCAAAAATATCCCATAGGCCTTGGCGTCGTCGGCATGCCTCCCGTTGACCGGCCTGGGCCGAGGCCCACTCCGCTGCCGCCGCCGCCTGTTGAACGGTTTATGCGCGTCAGCAGCATTGTGTGGACGGGCGGGCAGGCGATTGCTTCCTGCGAGCTGCCGGACGGCCGGACGGTGGTTGTCAAGCCTGGCGAGTTTGTGGGTGACTGGCAGGTCGTAGAGATTCTGCGTGACCGCATACGTGT
>JANZZA010000483.1 GCA_026419655.1 Armatimonadota bacterium
GTGGTGAGGCAACTGGGGAGCGCTGGTTTGATCGGTGTGCACCTTGGCTGCGGAACCTGGTGGCTTTTGCAGGCGTCCATAACTACGGCACACGGTAGTAAATCGAGGTGGTGATAAGACTGGCCAGAGCTGGGGCGGCGACAATTGTGGTGTTTGCATTTGTGGTTTCTCTTCTCGCCTGGGCTGAGACGGCCGCGGGCGATGGGCAAACTATGCGGGTTTTTGAGCTTCGTCGCGCCGACGCGAACTACGTCGCGGCGCTTCTAGGAGGGGGCAGGTCTGTCGCGGATCCCGACGAGGTAACGCGCCAGTGGGCTGCTGACGTGGTGGGCCGCGCTCTGGACGTGCTACCGCCGCCAGAGCGCGCCGAGAGATACCGGCCGCGCTGGCTTGCCTATGCTGACATTCTCCCTGCCGACCCACCAGACCAGCAGTCCGCCGCCGCAGCGTTTGCCCGCGTCTTGGACATCCCGGAGCTGTCTCAACCGCCGGTGGCCCTGCCAGGCCGAAATGCTCTGCTTGCTCGCGGCACGCCTGACGCCCTGGACCGACTCGCTGAAATCATTGCCTTCCTCGATAAGCCAGTGCCGATGGTCAACGTCGAGGTCACGGTCAAGGACACCCCGGTGCAGGTCGTCGAGGGCTGGGGCATTGACTTTCACGTATGGAATGGCGACGTGGAAGCCGCCAGTGTTAGCAACGTCCCCGGCGATGCGGCTACACTCCTGCGCTGGGGCCGAGGCCGCGCTGACCTGCTGCTTGGCTTCGAGGACCGGGTCAGCCGCGCCCGCACCGAAACCGGCATAAACGTGACGACTACTTCCGGCCTGCCGGCCGAGGTGGGCTTTGGCCAAGTCCTGCCTTTCTTCGTAGCCCGCGTGTGGTACGACTATTTCGGCCGCCGCCACGTTGAGTACGAGCCGGACGCCGTATTTATAGGCCTCCAACTCTGGGTGCTGCCGACCGTGCTGGGCAACGACGTGGTGCGGATGGTCCTGCGGCCCACTTTCAGCTATGGGGCTGGGTTTGTTGCCTCGCCGCGCGGAGAGGTAATACCCATAGTCCGGTATCAGTCGGTGGCAACAACGGTTGACGTGCCCGATGGTGAGACAATGCTCGTCGGGGGCCTGCGGAATCTGCGCGACGAAGCGCACCAGAGGTTTGCAGGCCTGCTGCATGACGTGCGCGTGTACGACAGCTCCAACCCCATGATGTTCGTGACGCCGCGCATCCTAAGGCCTGAGGGGCCGCAGTAGGCATCGCCTGGGCAACCGCTGACACCGCAGGCACCTCCATCTGGGGAAAACCCCTTCTCGCTGAGACCCCTTCTGGGGGGAACCCTTTGATAAGGGTTGCCCCCCAGACCCCCTTCCCAAACTTTTTATACTGTGGCAGGCCGGATTTTTGGGCGCGCGGGGTTGCGAAAACGGTCAGGTGGGTGCCTTCCGGCATGTTGGAGCCCTGTCGGTGCGCGGCTG
>JANZZA010000509.1 GCA_026419655.1 Armatimonadota bacterium
AGATGTGTATAAGAGACAGGACTCCCCGACTTTCCAGGAGCCTGGGACGCGGCCAGCGGCGGTTCGAAGATGAACGTCGGGGCACGACCGGTAGGACGCGATATTCTAAACCTGCCCAGAGGCGGTCAAAGCCCCCGAAGACGAGGCCAGCAACAACGGCACCAAAAGTACACGGAGCAGACGTAGCCGAGACTAGTACTTTAGCAGGCCCTTCAGGACTCTTCCAGACGACGCCGGCCTGCGTCCTGCCTGCCGGCCGCGCAAGGGAGCGTGCCATCGGATAAGCACGCAGGCTGCGAAGAAATGCCCGGGTCGGGCGCGGAATCGGAGCGTCGCCTAGTCATGGAGGCGCCGAAATGACAGGCATGTTCCTCTTGCCAATACTAACAGCGGCCGCAGCTTTTAATGACACAACAATGGCTGATGTAACCCAACGGCTGAAGTCTGAGCCGCTGTCGGGGCTTTACGCGCGGACTTATCAGAGCATCTGCGAGCGGGTGGAACCAAGCGGCTATTTCGAAGAGTCGCTCACGGGTGCCTATCATGGGATGTACCCGCGAACAGTGGGTGCCCTGGTGTCGCTCTTTGTGGAAACGGGAGAGGGGGACCTGGCCCGGCGGGTCGTCGAGGTGGTGTTGAAAACTGCGGCAGCAAACGAGATGCAGCGGGCCCCACACGTAATGGGCCGTCCAACGGTTACACATGCACCGGTGCCGGGAACCGACGCGGCCGTCCAGCCTGAGCATCCCATCGCTCTGTACCGGCTCGACGCGGACAAAGGCTACGGGGGTGCGCAGGAGTTTACGGCTCCCGAAAAGCCCCTGGTAGCAGTCGAAGCATGGCTGAGCGGGCGAGGAAAGGGCGCTGTGCGGGCTTTCATCACGGAAGGCCGCGATAGCGAAGAGCCTTTGGCGGAGGCCCAGGTGCCGATGGACACTCTGCCCGATGCCGGGTGGGTACGCTTCTGGTTCCCCCAGCCAGTCAAGCTGACGCCCGGAAAGCGATATGTGCTGCACCTTCGGGCCGAAGGAACAGGCTTGCTATCCTGGTGGGGACTGGATGAAGCTGAAGGACACCCGCTGGCGGGTGCCTACGCGCGGGACCATGAGCACTCCGCCGACGGGTGGATAAACCACCCGGACCATGCCCCGGCCTTTGCACTTGACACGGGTAGCCTGGAGCAAGTGCAGGAGACGGCGTACCCGGTTTACTCCCGCGCCGACCAGATAGACGGCAACTTCCATGTGCTTCTGGGATGGGCACTGGTGGCCCTCAACTGGCCGGACCAGGAATGGGAAGACCGCACGTGGGCGCAGGTGGCCCATTGGACTGATGTGGCCACCGACTGGCCGTACCTCACGCCACCAGGCCAGCCAGGAACTATCTCTTCTATTTTCGTGGGCCTGGTGCATAACTTCTGCTTCGAGCACTCCCGCGAAGGTCGCTATTGGGACTGCTGGGACCTTCTCACGCAGGCCTTTGCGTGCCAGGCTCTGCGGCTGCTATCCCGCGTGGCAGAACGGCGAGGCGACAGCGTCCACGCGGCCAAATGGCGCGGCGCTTGTGAGCAAATCGAGCGAATCGTAGAAGAGCGACTGGTCTGGGAAGTCGAGGGGCGCCGGCTTTACGCCGAGATGCGGCTGCCGGACGGTAGCGCAGGCAAAATTTTCCCTGGGCTGTCGTGGGTGAATCTGGCTCCAGTTGCCGCTCAGTGGGAAGGCGTAAATCGCGACCTGCTGCGGGAAACGGTGAAATTCCTTCGCGAAAAAGCAGGCTTTGAGTGGCGCGGATACAGGTTGACGGGATGCGAATGGAAGACCGATGGGACGGTGGCCAGGTCCGTTATCGGCAAGCAGCTCGCCTGGGAAATGGTGCACGCTTTGGAAGAAGGGGAACTTTCGCGCCTGTGTGAGCTTCTTGACTTTGTGAAGGAAGCCAATACAGCCGACGTGTACGCCGAATGCTTCTGGGCAGCCGGCGACGGCAGTATGGAGCTCAGCGACCCAGGGAACGGCGAGCAGGTTGGGTGGTGGTGCTGGGCGACGGCGAAAACCCGGAAAGCCTCTGGCCTGCGCGCTAGACCAGACTGACGAGACACGCAGCCGCGCGGCCAGGCCAGCGAGGAAGCAGGACGGGCAGAAGTGTCCAGGCGACCGCCGTTTGCTGCCAGCAGCAACGTAAAGCCATGGCCGCAGGGAGATGAGCAGGGATGCGAGGCATTAGGGTCATAAGCGGTCTGGCAATGGCGAGCGCGATTTGGTGCGCCGCGGCCAGGGCCGAGCTCCCACCCCAGGAGAGCGAAGTACTCAGGTCGCTGGCGCGGCCTCCGGAGGGCTGGCAGGTCGCGGCAGCCCCCCGGAGTTTCAAGGAAGATAACCTCTGGGAGTGGATAAATGGCGACGCCCCGCAGGTCCTCGAATATGACTTTTCTTTTGCGGCAACCGTGGCATATTCAAAGGGGCAGTTGGGGGTCGAGGTGGGCGTGTTAGTGATGCGCACGCCCCTTGATGCTTTTGGAATCTATTCCCGACGCCGCACCGAACAAAGTAAGCCAGCGCCCTTTCCCAACAACTCTTTTTGGGAAGGTGCGCAACTGCATATCTGGCGCAACTATGCCTACATCTTCTTTCTGCCTAACTCCAGCAAGCCAGAGGTCAAGGCCTCGGTTCAGGAGCTGGCTGAAGCGCTCTGTGAGGGCCTCCCGCCGGCCGAGGAGCTGCCGCGCCTGCTGACGATACCGCCGCAGCAGAGCCTAATACAGGGGTCGCTGGTATTCTACCGGCGCAACGCCCTCGGACAGGAGAAACTGGGCAACGCCTTGCGTGCGATGTACCGCAGCGGAGACAGGCGCGTGGCCCTGTGGCTCTTTGATTGCGCCGACAGGGAGGCCGCCCGGGCGACTTTGGGATTGCTCGCGGGGCTTCTGGGCAAGACCCACACGATAAAAGCCCTCGGCGACGAGGCTTTCAGCGCAACCAGCGAGGAGTATGGACCAGCAATGGCCATGCGCGAAGACGGCTATGTGGGGGTCGCAGTGCCGGCTGTGCCGCTGGATTTTGCCGAGGCCCTTCTGAGAATGACAACCGTGCAAATCAGGATCGCCACCGCCGGCGAAGAGTAAAGGCTGTATAATACGACAGCATGGAAACCTTTGGAGAAAACCTCTCAGGGGGTGCGCGCAAGTGCGCGACAAAAGTCAGCATGACCGGGACGATATCGGCATTCTCTCGCGGCGAGGTTTCGTGCGTCTGGCAGCAGGAGCAGCAGCCTTTGGTATAAGCAGCGCGGCTCTTGGCGCGCCCCCGAGGGGCGGAGCGGCACGTGAGGGCCAGGAAAACGACTTCAAGCTCGAAGACGGCGACGACGCGGGCACAGGCATGGTCTATCGGGCCATTCCGGCCTGCAAAATCCGCATCTCGACCATTGCTGCTGGTCCGGCCGGCGACGAAGTCCAGAGGCGGCTGGTCGCCCGAGGCGTGAACTACTTCCACAAAGTGGACGGCTGTGGCAGCCG
>JANZZA010000702.1 GCA_026419655.1 Armatimonadota bacterium
GGCCGGCCGAAGGGTTCCACCGCAAACCCCACCACCACCGATGCTCGGCCAATGCCAGAGTTGTCTTCAACTTTCACCCCGCTGCGTGGACGCCAGGCAGGCCTGGGCGCGCGGGCGCCCTCCTCACCTGGTGGCAGAGCACGAGTAAGCGCGGCGAGGGCTTGGTCCAACTGGGCCTCCTGCGTCTCATCCGACCCCTCCAAAGATATGCAAACATTGCCCGCCGCCAACATCTTTTGCCACAGACCAGCCAGTTGCTCGAGGCTGGTGGCCTTTAGGCTATCGGGCGTGCCGTACAGGGGCTGCCCACATCTGCCCCCAGACAGCGCCTGTAGCATCAGCTCGACGGTACGCTCAACGACGCCAGCGGCCCAGGCATCCTGCTGCTTCATGACCTTTTCGCGTGCAGCCTCGAGGTCCGCCTCTTCGAAGGGCTTTTCCACCGCCAGCCTGCGGAGGAAATCTACTGCCTGGGGCAGAGCCCTTCGCACAACTGCTACAGTCACGGCCACATAGTCAGGCTCGAATCCGACCTCGACACCACGCTGGGCAGGCATGGCCCGCGCCAGGAAACTGTCCTGGTCGGCCAAGGCGCGTGACATGCGCGACGTAAGTATCTCGCCAAGAAGGGCGGTGGCACCCGCCTGCCGGGACGACAACTCACCTTCGGGCACCCGGGCGACCAGGCTGACTGCCGCGACGTCACCCGCGCCGGGCCACGACACCACCAGCGGCTCCTGCCCGGCGCCAGCAACAACTAAAAATATTCCCAGTGCTGCTACAGCCACGGCGCCCATGCTCCTTGACCACCTTCCGGCCCCAAGGACCGCGCATTCTGGCTATGCCCGAAGGACGGTGCAAGTGCCTCCTGGCCGCCCTCGGACCGCGGGCGCAGCACCACCGCCGAATAGGCGTCCGGATTGAGATACCGCCGGGCCACTTCCTGAAGCTGCCCCGACGTGACTTTCTCGACCAGGTCAATGTAGTCGAAAGCAAACCGATAGCCCGTAATCATTTCGTAGAAACCAATGGAGCCGGCCTTGTCCAGACACGTCTCATTGGTAAAAGCGTACTGGGTGTATATGAGGTCTTT
>JANZZA010000727.1 GCA_026419655.1 Armatimonadota bacterium
AGATGTGTATAAGAGACAGGGACGTGGATGCCGCGCCCACAACGCCGCCGGTAAAGCCAGGCCAGCCTCTGACCGGCCCGGTTGCCTATACGCCTGGCCTGGAGGTGCCCAAGGCCAAGAAAAAGCCGCCGGTAACCGAAGCGGTACTCTCGGCAGCCTTTAACGTGTTACCCCTGGCTCTGGCGGGAGGCCTGGGTGGATTTCTGGCGTGGGGTATTCTGGAACCCTTCGAGAACGACGAGGCAGTGCGCCAGCATTTGGGCGAAGTGCTGCGGGCCATGGCAGCTTATGGGGGCGTGATGGGTGCCTGCATAGCCGCAGCCATCGGCTCGGTTGAAGGAATCACTTCCGCCGACGTGCGAAAAGCTCTTCGCGGCGCGGGCCTTGGCCTGCTCATTGGGCTTCTGGGCGGTGCCCTCGGCGGCATCTTCGGACAACTCGTCTACGGCACCCTGGGCGGCGGCCAGGACCTGCCCATTTTGCTGCAAATAATCGTCCGCTCCCTGGGTTGGGGAATGGTTGGGGCCTTCGTTGGCGTGGCGCCGGGGGTTCTCGCCCGCGCAAAAAAGAAGATTTACAGAGGCATCGCGGGGGGCCTCATTGGCGGCTTGATCGGCGGCTTTCTTTTCGACCCCTTCGGGTTTCTTTTCGGTGGGGGAGAGGTGAGCCGCCTGGTTGCCCAGACGGTCCTGGGCGCGGCGGCCGGCGCTGCCATCGCCGTAGTGGAGCAAATCGCCAAGGAGGCCTGGCTGGTCATCACGGCCGGCCCGCTCACCGGCAAGCAATTCATCCTCTACAACCCCGTGACCACCATCGGCCGGGCCTATACTTGCGACATCGCACTGGTCAAGGAAGCCGCCGCCTCCCAGGAGCATTGCCGAATCCGACGCGAAGCTGCAGGCTTTGTCCTGGAAGACCTCTGCGGGGCGACAGCAGTCAACGGCCGGCCCGTCTCCCGCCACAGGCTCCAATCCGGCGACGTTATTCAGATCGGCTCCACAGCCCTTCTCTTCCATGAACGCGCTGCTTCCCAAAGAGCCGTCCCCGCGCCTTAAACGCAAGGTTTCCGCGCCAGTGCCGAAGCCAATTCGCAGCGGCGCCTGTTCATGACCGGTGCAGAAGCAACCGACCGCTAGCAGGACTCGCACCACGGGTGTCGAAAGTAACCGCCGGCGTCCTGCAGCGGCGAGTGCAGGAGGTGGGATAGTGGAGCGCGACGATAGCCGACCAGACGACGTCATCTCCATTGGGCACGGAGACCCGGGGGCAACACAAGAGTCCCGCCCGGGCCCGGCAGCTCAGCCGCCTGGCCACAGCCACCCGCCGGGCGCCCAGCCCTCCCGCTGGTTCGTCGCCAGAACCAGCATTGGTGACCGGACGGTTCGCGGCCCCTACGAGGAAAACGTGATTGTGCAAATGCTGCAGTGGGGCCAGCTTTCCTGGGACGACCAGGTCAGCCGCGGCGCGAACGACCCCTGGCGCCCCATAGCGCAAGTCCGTGCCTTTGCCCAGCCCAACATTGCTCCGGCACCACCACCGCCACCGCCCCCCGACTACGCTGCTGCTGCCCCTTATTACTATCCCCCTGGCACATCTACCCTCCCTCCCTTCCAGCGGCACTATCTCACGGCCGGCCTCTTGGGCATCATTCTAGGGGGGTTAGGGATTCACAAGTTCTACAACGGCTCCTGGGGCTGGGGGGTCTTGTACCTCATCTTGTGCTGGACCTTCATCCCGGCCATCCTCGGCCTTATCGAAGGGATAATGTACCTCGTTGACCCACGCCGCTACGACCTGACGTACAACCGCACCCCACCCCACCCGTGGAAATGGTAGGCACGGTCTTCCCCAGGAGGCGCGCAGGACGCGCGCGATGAACGACGACGTGCTGGACGTGCGCCTGGACGACAACGGGCAGCAGGAGGGGCCACCGGCCGGCCCATATCCTGGAAATGAGGGATGCGCTGGCCCGACCGGTCAGGCCTCATCACACCACGGATCCTGGACATGGCCCGTGCTGGGCGTGTTGCTGGTGGTACTGCTCATCGCGCCTGCGGCCTACATGCTGTTTGGGTCCTCCTCGGCGCGGGCGCGGCGGCACTTCCTGCGCGGTGTCGCTCTCCAGACTGCTGGCCGCTTTGACGAAGCCGTGGCTAACTTCCAGGTTGCTATGCGCCTGGACAGTCGTCTTGCCGCTGCTGGGGTGCGCTTGGGGCTGTGCAAGCTACACCTCGGCAGTGTCAGCCCGGATGCTGCCTATCTTCAGCGCCTGGTCGAGGAAGCCAGCCGTGGCCCGGTGGCGGCCCTTGATGATGCGGACCAGGCATTCCTGCAGGCCCTGGAGATGGCCCAAGCTGCACCACCGGCCATACAGTTCCCCGACGCTGAGCAGCCCGGCCTGAATAAGGTCAAGGCCAATGCCTATGCGGGCCTTGGCCTGACACGTGTTCTGCGGGCGGCCGGGGCCATCGGAGCTGGCCGTGGCTCTGAGGCGCTCCAGCTTTCATCTGAGGCCCTTGGATATGCAAATTCCGCTCGCAGCCACGACCCGATGAATTTGCTCGCCTCCCTCGTTGGCAGCCTCGCCGAGCTTATCCAGACCTGGGCCAGAGTTAGCGACCTGGGCATGCTCTAGGGCTGTGGGCGGACGGCCCAATGGAGCAGTCGCCCCGGTAGCCGCAAAACTACACGGAAGCTACCTCTGCGAAGAGATGCCCTTGCCCCCAGGCGGGAGGACCGTTTCTCGAAGGCCCTGCAAAGCTTTTCTGGGGGGAACCCTTTGAAAAGGGTTGCCCCCCCAGACCCCCTTCCCAAACTTTTTGTGCTGTGGCGGGCCGGATTTTTTCGACACGCGCCAGCTACCGGAAGGCCCCCTTACGGCTCCATCCCGTGCTCCCGCGCGACCCTCGCCGCTACCTTTGCTGGAAGCGCGAAGATGTCAATGAAGCCCTTGCTGGCGCTCTGGTCGAACTTGTCGCCGGTGTCGTAGGTAGCAAGTGAGTACTCGTAGAGGGACCAGTCAGACTTTCGCGCGACGGCCTCACAATGGCCCTTGTAAAGCTTCACCGTGACTTCTCCGTTGACGCGCTTCTGGGTCTCGGCCATGAAAGCGTCAATGGCCTTCCGCAGGGGCGTGAACCATTGCCCGTAATAAACCAGCTCGGCATATCTCAGCTCCAGGTAGGGCTTGAAGTGATAAGTTTCGCGGTCGAGGGTAATGCTTTCCAGGTCGCGGTGAGCGGTCAAAATAATGGTTGCTGCCGGGGCCTCATAGGCCTCACGGGACTTTATGCCCACGAGTCGATTCTCCATCATGTTGACGCGGCCAACACCGTGGGCGCCGCCAAGCTGGTTGAGACGCGCCACCAGCGTCGGCCCGTCCATGCGCTCTCCGTTCAAGCTCACGGGCGTGCCTTCCTCAAACCCGATAGTCACGTAAGCTGGCTCGTCGGGGGCCTTCTCAGGGGCCGTCGTCCAGAGCCACGCATCCTCAGGCACTTCCTGCGAAGGGTCTTCTATCAGCCCGCACTCTATCGAGCGGCCCCACAGGTTCACGTCTATGGAATACGGGCTTTTCTTATCCACCGGCACCGGTATGCCATGCTGCTGAGCATATTCAATCTCCTGGTCCCGGGTCATGCCCCATTCCCGTACGGGCGCGACGACCTTCATATGCGGCGCCAGGGCGGCATAGGTAGTCTCAAACCGCACCTGGTCGTTGCCCTTGCCGGTGCAGCCGTGCGCCAGGCACTCCGCCCCGCGCTCAAGAGCTACCTCTACCTGCTTCTTCGCCAGCAGCGGACGCGCCAGTGACGTGAAGGCAGGATATTTGTGCTCGTACATCAGGTTGGCCCAGATGGCCCGCCGCAGGTGCTCATCGAAAAACTCCTGCTTCGCGTCAATCACGACGGCATCCACGGCGCCGATTTGGAGGGCCTTCTGTCTTATGCCCTCGTAGTCTCGCTCTTCGCCCACATCCACGGAAATCGCCAGTACATCGTAGCCGTAGTTTTCCTTAATCCACTTGATGGCTACCGAGGTATCAAGGCCACCGGAATAAGCCAGTGCGCAAAGGCCCATAGCATCGCCTCCCGACAGACAGTCACCCCGCCATCGCTTTGTGTTCGGCTGCGTTTGTGCCCAGGATGGCGGCCAATAAACGCGCGCTACAGAAAGGCCAGGGCCTCCCGTCACCCCGGACATGGTCAGGAGGCCCTGCACTTGCAGACTATCTTAACTTAGCCGCCTGCCTCTCGCAAGAACAAGCTGAGTCGAGGGATTGTTTAGATGCCTCAAAGACTGGTCCTGGTGGCCATGGGGGACCAGCAAAACATCGTGAGAAAAGCTTTTCTGGGGGGAACCCTTTGGAAAGGGTTGCCCCCCAGCCCCCCTTCCCAAACTTTTTCGTGCTGCGGCGGGCCGGATTTTTGGGCGCGCCGCGTTGCGAAAAGGGTCATGGCGGTGCCTTGCGGGACGCTGGTGTCCTGTTGGTGCGCCGCTGCTCCTGCCACGCGCCCTAAAAATCCGGCCCGCCAAAGAGGTCAGCCGCCAGCCCCGGCAACAGAGCCATCCGCACCGGGGCAGGGGAGTGGTGGCTGCGCATCTCCGCCAGGGGGTACGAGCATTTACGGGGAGGGGGTGCAGGGGGAACCCCGCTTTTTGCACAAAGGGGGGTTCCCCCTGCCTGTACCTGGGGGGAACCCTTTGAAAGGGGTTGCCCCCCAGACCCCCTCCCAAACTTTTTCGTGCTGTGGCGGGCCCGATTTTTGCGCGCGGACACGCAGTAGAGCGTCGGCCTTCCGCTATGGACCAGCCAGCGTCGGTATGTTCGCTGCGATATCGCGGCCGCTGCGCCACTTGACGTGCCCGTCGGCAAAGCCAATATTCGAGCCGCCGTTGTGCCGGGTAAGCCGGTCGAGGACCCACTGCGGCTTGCCCTGCAAGCCGCAGCCCAGCCCGAAGCCAGGCAAGTTGTTTATGCGCGGGTTAGGATAGGCCAGGGGCAGGCCGCCGCATACCGTCCAAAGCCAGTGGCAGGAATCCCCTACCAGTGCCACCTCTGCAGGCCGGCCGACTCGCGCGAGGGAGACAACACTCCCGCCGGTGCTGACACGTGGTACCAGATAGCCGTTTGCCCCGTATTCGTCCGTGTACTGGATATAGTACGAGCCGGCGTCCGTCATGTAGCCCTCGGGGCAGTTGAAAAGGTTCCAGTTCTTCACGTAGGGCTGGACGCGGTAACGCCACCAGCATTCGTTATAGCAGGGCGGCCCACAAGCGTACGGCGAGCCAGGCACATAGTCGTCGGTGGGAAAGATTTCATCATAATCCTGGACGTACATCATAAAGGCCAGGGTTATCTGCCGCAGGTTGGACATGCAAGAGGCTTGCCTGGCCTTTGACCTGGCCCGCGCAAAGACGGGGAAAAGTATCGCTGCCAGTATCGCGATTATGGCAATCACGACCAGCAGCTCAATCAGGGTAAACCCACGGTACCTGCGCACTGCAAACACCTCCTCTCCGCCCACTCTGCGGCGATGTCATATTGCCGCGGCCCGGGATAGCGGCCGCTGGCCATGTATATCCTTTGCCTGTAGTCGGCCGATTCCTACCTGGCCAGTTTTGGCGCCCGTGGGCGATTTTTACAGGGCAGGCTGGTTGGAGGGGGTAGGAGCTTCTGCTTCGCTTGAGGTGTCGGCTTCATCGGACCGGCGGCCGCTGCGCAAACCCGCGAGCACCTGCTCGACGTTATGAGGCCCGATGAGTACCCGCCGCGGCCGCGACCCTTCGTGGGGCCCAACAATCCCCCTGCGCTCCATCAAGTCCACCAGTCGCCCGGCCCGCGCGTAGCCCACCTTAAACCGCCGCTGCAGCATCGAAACGGACGCCTCTTGCTCTGCCACCACATACCGCACCGCGGCCTCGAAAAGCTCGTCGCCGACTTCGGTTTCACCGGGTGCTTCGGCTCCTTCCTCCTCGGCCACTTCCGGCACAATGGCAAATTCTGGTTCCCCCTGGTCCTGGAAAAAGGCCGCCAGGCGCTCCACGTCGGCGCGGTCTACGTAGGCACCCTGAACCCGCAGCGGCTTGGATAACTCTGAAGTCATGAGAAGCATGTCACCATTGCCGAGAAGGCGGTCGGCGCCCACGCAATCGAGGATGGTGCGCGAGTCATGCTGGGCAGGCAGGCGCAAAGCGATGCGCGCCGGGAAGTTGGCTTTGATATGGCCGGTGATGACGTTAACGGAGGGCCGCTGAGTGGCGATTACCACGTGAATGCCGGTGGCGCGGGCCAGTTGTGCCAGTCGGCAAATGCTTTGCTCGAATTCCGCCCGCGCCTGGATCATGAGGTCCGCCAACTCGTCTATGACAACGACCACCCGCGGCAGCGGCTCGATCACCTTCCCGTCTTCGTCGGTTGTGCCAGCGACCTCTTCGTTGTACTCGGCTATGTTGGCCACGCCGGCCACGGCAAATTTGTCGTAGCGCCGTTGCATTTCGCGGATGGTCTTTCGCAGCACGTCCGCCGCTTCCCGCAGGGTGTAAACCACGGGAGCGTAAAGGTGTGGTATGCCATCGTAGCGGGTCATTTCCACCCGCTTCGGGTCTATAAGGACCAGCCGCAGGGTGTCCGGGGTTGCACGCATGAGCAGGCTCACGATTAAGGTGTGCAGGCATACACTCTTGCCTGAGCCGGTCTGGCCGGCCACGAGAAGGTGCGGCATGTTTTCCAGGTCCACAACCACGGGCCGGCCAGCCACGTCCCGGCCGAGGGCCACGGCCAGAAGCGATGGATGCTCCTGGAACTCAGGCTCCTCGACCACCGACCGCAGGCTGACAATGCGGCGCACGGCGTTGGGCACCTCGATGCCAATGGCCCGCTTGCCGGGGATAGGGGCCTCGATGCGTATGCGCCCCACCGCGAGAGCCATCGCCAGGTCGCCCTGGAGCTGGGTGACTTTGGATACCCGGATGCCCGGCTCAAGCTCAACCTCAAAGCGCGTCAGGGTGGGACCGTACTCGTAGTTCCGTACTCGCGCCGGGATGCCAAAGTTCAGTAGCGTCCGTTCGAGGACGCGAATCTTCTCTTTGATTTCTGCAGCGTCTGCTGGCGTCGCCCTGTCATCCGGGTGGGGCGAAAGAACTTCCACGTCGGGCAGGCGCCATTGAGGTTTGGGGCGGTCGGCCACATCAAGAAGTCTTGGCTGCCGGGGTGTGGCGGCAGCCGCGTGCGCAACCGCTGCCGGGGCTCCATGTTGGGCGGCAACCTGCTCGGGCCCGGCAGTCTGCTCGGTGCTGGTGTCCGCTTCTGTGGCCGCGTCGTCTGAGTCCTGCCCTCCTGAAGCTTCGGAAGAGTCGGAAGATTCACTGTCTGGGGAACGTCTTTCTCCGGGCGCAGTCAGAATCTCGTCTTCGTCGTGTAATACACTTGGTGGTCGAGGAGAGTGGGCTGCGCTTGAGACCGGCGTCGGCGGGCGGTGCTGTATGGCCGGTTTGGCTCCTGCCGGGGTCTTGGGGCGCCTGCTTGGCGGCCGCCGTGGTGCCAGGCGCGCAAAGCCTGCCAGGATGCTGCGTCCCAGCGTGATCACTGCTTCTCCGAGGCCGGCTAGAAACTCGCTCCACGATGTCTGGGCAAGCAGTAAGACGCCCGCCAGGGCCGCGCCGACGAGGACGATGTATGCGCCCACGTCGCCGAGGGTGCGCGCCAGGAGCCAGGCCAGGGCACCGCCGAGATAGCCTCCGGCCAGTCGCACAGTATCGGCAGACAGGGGTCTGTCGCCCGGTCCGGCTGCCAGATGCACCATGGCCAGGAATATAACGTAGACGATGACTCCGCCCGTGAGCGGCTGCCTTGCAAGGGACCTGGGCTGCGTCATGCCCAGCATTACACCCGCTACCAGACATGCCAGGGGCACTGCCCAGGCTCCTATTCCGAGCATGGCCGTGAGAGCACCCGACAGGAAAGCCAGCAGGGGGCCAGCTTCTCGATGCGCATTGACCAGGCTGGTGAAAAGCAACAAACCGAGGATAATCAGGCCGATGGCTGCCAGGTCTCTCTCCAGTGTCCTCGGCCGCGGCGAAGGCTGCGGGCGTTTGCTGCGCATTGCTATCCCCTCGGGCTGCGATAAAAGCTCCGTCTCACTCCGCCAGCATTATAACGTCAAGACCGCAGATATCACAACGCTGGGCGAGTCGCGGGGAGTGTTCAGTTTACTCAGGACTTTGTTTCAGGCAGGAAAGAGTAAGGCCTGGGGAATCAGCTTGGCGGTCTGGCCCAAAACGCGGTGTTGGCTTATACACGGCCACGCAAAGGTATAAGGTTGTGTGTTCCATCTTTAATGTCGGAGCGCATTTCCGAAGAGCGCGAGGAACTTTTGCAAACAGTCTCCTTAGAGACTGGTGCAAAACCTGGTGTCGGCTTACCTGGACCGAGGAAACTGTACAACGCTTTACGACCGAGCTTTTACCCGCGATTTCCTCTGGCCGCGGGGAAAGCGACTTTTGCGACAGTCTGCTTAGAAAACTGAATACTCCCCAAGTCGCAGGGGCTGTCCAGTTTTCCCTTTGCAAGGGTTTCGTCTCAGGCCAGCCCGAGATAGCGTCAAAGCCTGACTCCGCTGACCTTTTCTTGGCTTTTTCCGAGGTGACTGTCTCAAAACCGTCATTTCACGAGCGAGTCGCGTCCATGCAGTATTACTAGTGGACGTAAACATATGCCGTACATGTAGTGGCAGTTTCGTCGAGGCAAGTTTTGTAGCAGCCGTCTGAGGAACGCTCCTTTGAATCTGTTGCAAGCGTCGTTTTGGTGGCTGTCGGACGCGGTCGCAGGGAAAAGTCGGCGCGCGGCCCTGTACACTTTCTTGGCGCACAATAAGCCAACACGAGCCTTGGCAACGGTCCTCTTTGAAGAGGGACGTCTACCATACCTTTCCCAAAAATCTCCATGCTGTTTCCCTTGCGCACGCCTGTCGGGGCGGCACGCTCCCAGGTCCCCGTTGGCGGCCTGCTTTCAGTGTTTGGGCAGGGGAGAGGGAAGCGTCTGCCTATTGCCGTGGTCGCCAGCAAGGTGCCCCGTAGATGCCCACGGATCGACAGCCCGCCGAACTATTGGCTTTTCCAGGCGTTTGGCATATTGTGTAACCAACATTGGAGCCGGGAGGTGCCCACCGTGAGACAGGCCATAGTAGGGGTTCTGGTGGCGCTGCTGGTACCAGGTGCTTCGTTGGCAGCAACGACTATAGTCGGCTGGGATTTTGAGCAGGGCCAGGGCCCATTCCAGACGATTGATTTGAACGGGCAGTTGGGCCTGGCTGTGGGGCAGGCTCAGGCAGCCCAGGGGTCGGCCAGCCTGCATCTCAAGTTCCCCCGCGTCAAGTCCATGGCAGAGATGCAGCAGCGAGGCATGCCAGGTTCCATCATGGGGCAGTTGCCGGCTCCGCCTACCCCGCCGCCTTCGTGCCTGGAGTTCGCCGTAAAAGCGAAATTGCGCACGCCTCTGCTTGTAGTTGTCAACGAACAGGACGGCTCCAGCTACATTCGACCAATCTGCGTTGAGCCGGGCGGATGGCGCACGGTCAAACTCTTCTGGCGCAACTTCGCTCTGGAAGACAACTCGATGGACGAAAACGGGCAATTGGACGGCGGCCAGATTGGCGTCATCGCCTTTGTGGATGCCTCATTCTTCCTTGCTGCCCTCGCCGAGCAAGCGCGGCCGGCTGGAATTAGCCTGCCGGCCATTGACACAGGCGAAAATGAGATCTGGCTCGACGACATCAGCCTCACCGACGAGGAGCCGGGGGCGTTAGGCGACCTGCTCACGGACGCTTCCGGGTCGGTGCCGTTGTTCATACCGATCGTGCGGCCAGATGCTATGCTGGAGCGCCTGCCGGACGGCCTGGCAGGCAAGCCGTGCTGGAAGATTACCTACGCAGCCGCTGAGAGGGAGATAACGGGTCTCTGGTGCGGGGCGTCGAGGGAGGCTTTCGTCGGCACCTCGGGCGTGCACATCTCCGCAAAACCGCTGGTGCGAACTGTATTGATACTCCAGACGAAGGAACGCGACGGCTCCGAATATAATGCCGTTCTCGACATACCGGACGGTCAAACCGAAGACCGGCACATCCCCTGGCCGGAGTTCCGGCTGGGGGATAATTCAACCGATGAAAATGGGCGCCTGGACCCCGACCAGCTAAAGGAATTCGGGCTGCTGGACGTTACATCGGTCTTCGGCGGCGCTGGGCCACGGCAGAATGAGTTGTTGCTAGGCGTGCTGGAACTCATGCGCTAGCGACAGGCTGGCTGCTCGTCAACCTGCCACCTGCGTCCGCGTGGACAGGCCGAGAAGGTTTGCCGAGCAGCGCTGGGGAAAACCCCTTTCAAAAAAAGACTGCTGCAAAACGGTAATCCCCGGCCTGTCGAGCACAAACCGGAGCTACCTCTTTACATCCAGCCACGTGCTCTTTCGCGAATCCAGCCGCCCCAAAGATAAGTTATGCAGCAGCCCCCGGCGGGTTTACCCAGAAAACCATGGGGCGCGTTTGCGTCCGTTACATGGCGTCACGCCACCCGCCCGAGGAGGAAGCAGTGCCTCACTCGCCTATCACCTTGATCACCACGCGCTTGCGCCGCTGGCCGTCGAATTCAGCGTAATAGACTTGCTGCCAGGGGCCTAAATCCAGCGCGCCGTTGGTTATGGGCAG